>NZ_JAPJZK010000001.1:4943106-5243167 GCF_026309355.1 Spartinivicinus marinus | reverse complement strand
GAGGCAAATATGGAAAGCTTTTGACCTGAAACCTCATCGGATTAAAACATTTAAGATTAGTAACGACCCTGACTTTGCAGAAAAAGTGGTGGATATAGTGGGGCTTTATATGAATCCTCCTACCAATGCAGTCGTTCTATCTGTTGATGAGAAATCACAAATACAAGCACTGGACAGAACCCAGCCGGGACTACCATTGAGTCCAGGAAAAATCGGCAGTCGAACCCATGATTATAAAAGGAATGGAACAGTTTGTTTATATACTGCATTCAATGTACTGACTGGCGAGGTGACAGGCAAAGTGACAGATAATCAACGTTCAAAAGAGTTTTTAAGCTTTTTGAAGCAGATTGAAAAGAAGACGCCAGAAGGGTATGAGTTGCATGTCATTCTTGATAATTTAAGTGCTCATAAGACACCTGATGTCATGAAATGGGTAAATAAAAAGCCGCATTTACACTTTCACTTCACTCCAACAAGTTCATCATGGTTGAATGCTGTGGAAGGGTGGTTCGCCCAGCTTGAGCGTAGAAGCTTATATAGAGGTGTATTTACAAGTGTTAAGGAACTTAAGGATGAAATCTACCGATTCATTAGCGTACATAATCGAGAACTAGCTAAACCATTTAAATGGGTAAAAAGTGCAAAAAGTATTATTGCCTCTGTGGAACGAGCAAAGAAACTGTTACCTAATTAGCCGCACGGCCCACTAGCTGGTCAAATCCCTGTCCACCGACAAGAGTATTAATACCCGACAGGCCATAAATACGATCATTGCCTTGTCCACCTAACAGGATATTGTTCGCTTCACTTCCCCAAATTTCATCTGCATATGCAGTACCCACTAGGTGTTGTACACCATTCAGTTTAATTTCTTGGTTACCTACATATAAACGCTGATATTCCCGAGATTCCGGAACTAGCACTGTTACTGTTGATATATCAGAAGTTACTTTTATTGCTGGATCAACTGCTAGCAGACTCAAGTCTAACGTATTTTCACCACCCCCTAAATCAATCTGCTGTAATTGACCTAATTTTTTCAGCTTCAGATAATCATCTTGATCCCTGCCAAGATAAGCATTGTTTGCAACCGTTTCGCCATCCAGTTCTACAACACTGACTGTATTGGCCTGAGAAGCTGTATTTTTTGTTGTATCTGAAGTGCCTTGATCAATGACTAAACTATCCCTTACAGGCGCTAATTGAGCTAACGTGTATAACTCAGTTTCAGATACCTCTGATTCTGCCAATATCAACGAAATATGACGATAGGTTTCGCTTAGGTAATAGTTTGTTATTTTAACTTCCGTGGTATTGGCCGTGCTAATTTTGCCATCATCTCCTTTAACCAATAGATGTAAATCCATCCCGTTGCGTGCTAATTGCAAATTATCCAAGCTAATAATTTGTTCCAGCACCAAAACGTCTTCACCCACTTCAGCCAAGTTGTCAATGGTTTTCAAACCTCGGCTGGCCTGAGTCACTTGATAACGATCACTGCCTTCACCACCACCAGCTACATCACTGCCACTGGAATTAAAAGTAATCACATCATCGCCGTCATTAGCATAAATAACTGTGCTGGATTGATCCGCATTTACTCTAATTTGATCCCCCGTTTGCGTGCCTTGTACAACGTTGCCTTTATTGCCATCAATAATAGTTTCTTGACTATTTTCTGCCAGAAGAACTAAACGGCTAACCTGACCTTGTTCATCCACAAGCAATTCTTGTTGATGGCCGTCATTCGACACAATACTGATATGTCGATAGTCATCACTGACAAAATAATTTTCAAGAATCACCTGACGGGTAATATAGGTTACTCCCCCTTGCTCATTTGGCCGCGGTAAATGGGCAGTAAGGACTAAGTTATCTCCTTCGCGTTGGCTGCTAATATCCTTAAATGCTGCACCAATAATAACACTATCCTGCTGTTTATCAGCGGCTACATTGTTAATAGTAACGGTACCTGCTAAAGCACCAATAACATAAGTATCATGCCCTTCTTTACCTTGCAGGTAATCATTACCACCATAACCACGTATCACATTGGCATCAGCATTACCAAGCAAGGTGTCATCAAATGCGGTACCTTCTGCCGATAACTGGTAACGACCTGCCAGTTGCTTACCGCTACCCCACTGCCAATCGGTTAATTTATAATCCTGCTTATTAAGCGTATGCAGCGTATTAACCGTAAAAACACCATTATTGTATCTATCATGATAATGGCTATGGGTTGCCAAGACTTTTGTTTGACCACTCTTGTCTTGTAACGAATAGGCAATACCATCTCGTGTAATGAGTAGAAAATCTCTCAGAACATTGCCGCCATAAGGTAATGCATCCCCAGCATGGGTGGTTTTATCAATAATATCTTCTAGAACTATTTGACGCCCATCTTGGAGTGTTACCACCAATGCATAGTTTTTACGGTGATAACCGGCGTTCCTGACAACCCCTCCGCTGAAGTGGTGATCATATTGTTCTGCTTGATAACGGGTTTCAATGGCCGTTATTTCAGAAGCATCATAATTCAAAAACACCTTATTAGTGGCAGGCTGGCTATTACCCTGCG
The DNA here is from genome assembly GCF_026309355.1 of Spartinivicinus marinus. Taxonomy (NCBI): domain Bacteria; kingdom Pseudomonadati; phylum Pseudomonadota; class Gammaproteobacteria; order Oceanospirillales; family Zooshikellaceae; genus Spartinivicinus; species Spartinivicinus marinus. Next base: position 5,240,583 of record NZ_JAPJZK010000001.1, on the reverse strand, counting down.
CTTGTGGTTTAATAACCGTTTCGCCAGCCCCTCGTTCTATAAAATACTCAGAACCCGCTGGCGCACTTTGATGATCAGCATCACCCTGTAATACAATTAATTGGCTTTTATCCAGTTTTTCAAAATCATTTTCCTGATGTTGGCCACCTTGATTATTGCCATCAATACGGTTGTCAGCCAGATCAATAGTAACGCCCGTTTCTTCGTCAAAATAGGTTTTATCCCCTGCTTTTAAATAACGGGTAGACAGCTTAATTGATTCCGGTTGCTCAGCGGCTTGTGGTGTTCGGGTTTTATCCAGCTGTGGCACCAACATAAACCCATCCCGGGTTTGAAAGCTGAGATTGTCATTTTGTAAAACAAATTGACCGCCCTCTTCTTGATAAACAGATTTTACTGTTAACTGTTTATCTAACCCAGTAAAGCGAATAATTAAATCATTACCCACTAATTGCCAGTCGGTGATTTCTTCTAAAGCAAACTCCAAGCGTATAACAGATACTTGTGCACCGTCTTCCTCAATCATTCCATGACGAATTCCCCTCTGCACTAAATATACGTCCTGGCCAGCTCCACCATTAACATATGCACTATCGGTTAAGGTAATTATGTCATTACCACCGCGCCCAAACACCTGGTCACCAAAATTAGCGACTATATTATTGCTTTGTGCAGAGCCATAAATAATATCACTAAATCCATCATTACCTTCCTGAGCACCCACACCGGAACCTGTCGTATGATGAATATTTGCTAGTGCGCCAATTTCTGGTCCTTTCGCAGCTTCCCCAGTTTCACCGTATTTTTTCAGCCAAACTTTGCCCTGTTCTAAATCAATGACATATCCATAATAACGTTGAGCCGGAGAGCCTTCTTTAGCCCATTTATTAAAGGTGGCTGTATTAATGGTTAAGGTGTTTTCTCCCCCTTGGCCATCCAGACGGAAGTTAATAAAGTCATCACTGTTTTTCAGGCTACCATCTGGGTTTAGATTGGCTGCCAGTCGAGTTAAGGTGCCCAAATCTACAGAGAATGAAAAGTTATCATTCAGGTTACCACCAATTAAATGCTTATTACCTTGACCGAAAATAAATTCATTCCGTTTATCAGTGACGCCATAAATTTGATCGCGGCCACCACCAATATTAAACAACACGGCTTTATCTGGATTTATTGCATGGCTAATAGCATTCGCTAAGCCATTAGTGCCATTGCGGGCATCAATGATGTCATTACCACCGATCACATGGGGAAATTTCTCCCATTTATAAGAGCCATCCCCTTGCCATACTTGCTCATTGCGTAATTCAACATTAAAGCTGCCATACACAATGGTATCCACCGATTGACCTAATGTACCTTGTAATAGCTGCTCTGACCGCTCTCGGGTTTGTTTCAGGTAGTCATCATGTGTCTTATTCGCTTTATAAGCATCCAAGACCCATTCATCCATGTCTTGTCCCCAAAATGCCAACCAGCCTTGGCGCAACCGATGTCGCCAGTCATCCAACTCAGGTACATGATTCCAAACTTCTTCTACCTGGCGAACGGCAGAGTAAATTTGGGTGCCCACGATTAAAGCAACACTCAAGCCCAACCCAATCGGCCCCAGAGCTGCACTACCTGTTACCAGTGCCGCTACACCAAGCCCAAGTGACACAGCAGCACCAGCAACGGCAAAACCTCCTTGCACATACAAGTCCTGTCGTTGTTTATCCGTGAGTCCTTCTGCTCCCGCATCAGTAAAGGCTTTAACTGCACTATAGATATCAAAGGGTAAGGTAATTAACGCAGCTCCTAAGCCTGCACTACGCCCCAACAATTTACCTAAATTGCTACTGGCAGCGGCAAATCGAGAACTACTACCAGCCAACCGAGCCGTTAAACGCTGACCCAATTTAGGTAAGCTGCGATTTAAGGCAATTTCGGCTGGGATAGAGGCAATATTTGCTGCTACAGCGCCGGTTTGAATTAAACCTTCTTGTGTATCGCCTTTTTTGAAAGCATCCACTGCTGATTTTAAACCTGAATAAATACCCCACACCTGTAGACCAATGCCCGGGGTTTGTGCAGCAACATGTTTAATCGTGCCGGCATTTATTCTTGGACTGGCAATTTTACCCTGCAACTGACTGATATGCTGACCAGTTAATGGTGTGTCATTCTCTATCGCTTGTAATACCTGGGTTAATTGACGAGATGGGGTGCCATCAACCAGATTTTCAACTTTAATCCGTTCTTGCTTAGCCAGTGTTTTTAATATCACCGCACTTTCAACAAATTCATTCGTAGAAATAGAAGACAGGTGCTGTTTCAATGCTTTGCTATTAAAGCTTAAGTCAGCAGTCCAATCTCCACTTAAGTGATCCACAGCAATTGGCTGTCCCTGAATTTGGGCTCCTAATTGCCATAGTTGTACCCGGCTAATTTTTTGATCGCCCACTGTCAGCGGACCTTGACTCAAGTCCAGTTTAGATAAACGATCAATTTCAACCGGTATCTCTTGTTGTATTGTAGCCGTGGCAGCTTTTACACCTTCTTCCGCAAGAAACTGAGGTGTGATTTCATTTACCTGAAAGGCCGCTGCTGATGTACCTAGTTGTAAACGGTTAAGGTCAGAAAAATAATCGGTTAGAAAGCCCTGCAATGCCTGAGTATCAGTAAAGCCACTAATCCAACCCGTTTTGGGATCATAAAATGATAATTGGCTATTTTGTTTCGCCACTAAATAATAATGCTGACCAGACCGTAACGCTAATGTTTTATTGCCGCCATCAGTCAACTGCTCAGTAAGATTTCGAATCGTTAACTGGCCTAATGCACGTTGTGAATTTGCATTAGTAAAGGCTTGAGTAAGCTCCGCTTGTGCTACGCCATATTGCTGAACAGCGTCGGCTTCAACATTATTTTGTCTGTTTTTAGCAATTAACTCATTAACAAAGCGGGAACGGTTTTGATTGCCCAATAATGCTTGAACATCACCGCCCTGATGCTGGGTACTGGCAAACGCTAAAATATCAGCCAATGAGGTATTTTGTTTACGGTTAGCTGTCGGTGCTAACTCAACCGACAGTTGATGAGCTTTACCAAACTGCAACAGTTGTTTCGCCTGGTCAAAAGCCAGCTTATTCTTGCTAATAGTTTCCAGTTGAGTTCTTAGCCAGTGGTCTGGGCTACCCGTTTCCACAATAGCGCGGTCTGAAATGCCCGCTTCCGTTCGTGCCTGGTCAATGGTCTTAATTAGTTGTACTACTTCCTGACCAAGCGTATCAGAAGCCGTTGTGTGTAAAAAGTCTTGGACTTTACCTTGACTAAACTGCAGCTTTTTAACTAACTCAGGGTCATTAAAATCCGTTTGACTATCAATGCCCTTACCATCAATGGTTGCCCCTAAATCATGCAACATATCACGGCTAACGGTGAGTTCACCTATTTGTACTTTACCTGCCGTTTCATCCAGTGCAACCAGCCGATCTATTGTCGTCTCAACTGGCTGAGCAAGCTCAGCGATCTGTCCATTGAATTCAGGCATAGCCAGGGTTTGATGATCAATTTTTGCGACTTGTAATTGACTGTGTTGGGTACCTGAGACGTCATTGACCGTATTCAGGTAATTACTCAACACTTGTTGTAGTTGTACCGGTTGAGAAATACCATTAATTTCACCCAAAACAGCACTGTTAAGCTTAAATTGCCATTGGCCATTTTCTTGGTGGGCAGATATTGCCAAACTATGCTCACCCACTGTCAATAGGTAAGACTGCACATCAGTTGCGGTATTGGCTTGCAGTTTTGCAATCAATTCATTAATTGTTAATGCTTCTACTGGACCTAACCCTGTACCTGCTTGTAGTGCTAAATCCACTTGGTTGAGTTGATTCAAATAGCTCTTAATTGATGCTTGATCAGGTTCACTCAATAAGCCAAATGCTTTTTCATTACTCAACTCTGCCAAGGTATTAAACTTGGCTAACCAGCCATCTTGCGGGCTATCACCCATTGCTTGACTAGCCAAATAATCTGCATGAGCAGCCACAAACGCAAGTGAACGATTAATGGTTGTTAGATCGGTATTATCAAATACAGCGGTTACTGCAGGGCGTAAACTAATATCACCGTCAATACTCGCCAAGCGCTGATTAAACAGGTCTGTTAATTGGTTTTGTTTATTGTAAAGATCATCAATGGCTGCTGAATTGAGTACATTATTTTTATTAACAGTAGAATCAATACGACCGGGATTTCCACCAGGTAAACCAGTGTTAGTATTTAACTCCCAACGACCATTATTCGTTGCAATCGCAATACCTGGTTTTGCTGGATTCGTTGCATCCACAATACGCCAAGTGTTGTTGTCTTGATCAAACTTAACAGGATAATAAACACCTTCAATTGCTAGCACATGTGAAACGCGGCTATCTTTGTACTCATAAATACCATCACCCAGTGCATTACCTAGCTTTTCTTGGTTGATAGGTAATTCGTATGCAGACAATTGTTGTTTCGAAAGGCCTGAAGCAATAGTCTCTTGTACCTGATTTTTTGCAGTCCATTTTTTTTCTAATACATCAACTGCACTATCATCGTTAAATGATGCCGTAACATCATCCATGATAGTTGTTCTCTGCTCATTGACTGCAGCGCCAATAACCTCTCCAGTAGCAATATTTCGAACAACTTCACCCTTATCAAATGTGGTAGTTTGCTCTAAAACAACATATAAATTTTGATCCGTTTGCTTAATGGCTTTAACTCTAAAGTGGCTACCTGGTTGAAGCAGCACTTCCGCTTGCTCTGTTGCACCAGGGAGTTTCTCTCGTTGTGCATAAGCAGAAATATTGTAACCACTAGTTACACCTTCAATGGCATAAATAACGGTTCCTTTCCCACCTCGAAACTCTTTGACAAACTCGGCACTGGTTGAGGTTGATAAAAATCCTTTATCACCGAGCAGTTGGCCTGGGTTTAGTTGTTCTGCTAATCCGGATAAATTGTCTACTGGCAGTGCACGATAAACCGTACCATTATGAGGCTCCAGTTTACTTAAACCGATAACGGCATTAACCCCTCTATCTTTAACAAAAAACTCTAGCGGTTTTCCTCCACGCAACGCTTCATTTAGGTATACATATCCTTCTCTGGTATACCAGTTAATGCCTTCTACTTCTGCATCAGATAATTGAGCGCCGGCCTTTATCTTTTCACCAAGTGCTCTTCCATCTACAAGCTCTTGATCCTTAAGCGCACGATCAAAAGGCTTCTGTAAACGTGCTAGCTCTGTCAGGGAAGAGTCACCACCATTTAAAATAAAGGTTCCGTCTGCTAACTGTTGTATATTATTAGTTGATAATTCGGGTGTAATCAGCCCCGATTTTATTTGGACTAACTTCAAATGCGCTTTTACTTTATCCAGTTGAAATTGTACTAAGTGATCATCCGCTTGTGCTTCATTAATTGCATCGACTAGCTTGTCACGCAAGCTCTGGATAGCAGGATTACGTTTTGAACTTGGATGCTGTTGAATATATTCGCCGGCTTGTTTATAAAGCTCAAATGCCGCCAACACCCTATCTGCATCTTGCTGCTGCCATAGTTCATCTAAGCTCACTAATATTGCACGATAGCTTTCGCCTATAGGCTTACCAATAACTGAGGCTTGTTGAGTCAACTGCTCCCTGTTAGGAAGATTCCTCCAGATATCATTTAAATTATAAATGCTTGCTGGTGGGGGCGGTGCAACAGAGATTGTACCAGTACGGCTTTGATTAGCTAATTGGCCAATGACTGAAAGAGGTGCATTTTGTCCATCTACAGGCGCATCATGGATAGCTTGATAGATTTTACGTAGCGTGGCAAAGTCAAGCTTTTCCTGCTGATAAATTTCAGGTACTTGCTGGTCGACATAAGCTTTAACTTTTGGGGAAAACTCATTTACCAGCTGTTGTTTCCACCAGCTTGTAGAGTATTCCTGTGCTAAGCCATCAAAAGGTTTATTTAATAGCCAGCCATTGACATGATTCCAAGACAAGCGAGCCGCACTTTCATAGTAGCGTGCAATGCCTTCAGCAAAGGTTTCTTCTAAGCCTGCAGTGCCACCTTGTTGATAATAAGGGTCTAGAGATTGATAGTCATTTTGCCATGCTTGACCAAACGAACTTCGCTTACTTAGGTTCTCACCTTGACTTTCTGTCCCAATAATTCTGTCGATGGCATGTGCTGTTTCATGGAGTACCAAGTTGGATGATCCATGGCCCTGACCCATCGGAGGTATCACCCACTTGCCATTTGGATCAAGAATTACAGCGATCACCGAACCTCGCTGATTATTAAATGATCCAACACCAGGCACATCATCCCAAGTTTTACCTGCAGGCCAGCCTCGTGGTGTCACACCTTTTAAATGAGGATAATATGTAGTAATACTATCGTTAGTAACCACAACATTAATTTTGTGGGCTTTCATTAAATCTAAAATTTCTACAGGATATTTGACCAACTGTTCTGCAACGGCAACTCTCCCCTGTTCATTTACAGGACTGTTTGGATTTAGCTCAACTAACGAAAGGGCTTTTTGAAAATGTGCAAACTCAGGACTTATTAAAATGCTGGTAACAGCCCTTAAAGACCCAATACCCAGTTTATTGGTATTTTTTAAAATATTATTGGTTAGAGCATTGATATACCCCTGTGTAGCCGAAGAGTATCGGCTTTCTATCGCCATCAATAGTTCAGAAGGCGTTTTAAAGGTGCTCCCTAATAAATTTTGCAGCTCAGCCAATGACTTTGCCATCACCTCTTTATTTTTACGTACAGGCGATGATTGCTGACTAAGTTGTGTCACTTCCTGTTTAATTTGTGCCAACTGTAATTCATGCCAAACCTGATAGCGCCTTTCAACCACCTGAGATTTAAGCTCATTAATAGCCGGATTTCTTTTGGAGTTTTGATGATTTTGCTGGTATTTATTGACTTCAGCTAAAAGCTGTTTTAAGGAGTCATATTCAGCAACATCATTATTTCCCCTTACTGTTTCATACCCTTCATATAGTTTAAGCAGTTGTTGATAACTTTCGCCTTTCTTTTTGAACGATACTGATGCTGCTTTTTTAAAATCATCTAAGGGAATAATTGCCATACTTTATAAACTCTCAAATACAATACAAAAAACAGTAGCTGTTGATCACCGCCAACATACCAATAATAAAAAATTATCCGGACAGTTTAAAACTACGTTTTACAGGTTTTACGAAACCTAAATAAGGGTTTATCGCAACATAAACTGGACTTTCACTAATAGATACAAATAAAGTACTAATGCTAGCCCATTCTCAATCAATAATTAGTGCCTGACAGAAAAAGCAGTTATTTTCTCTTTTGGCTGAAATTTTCTCTGTTTTTATAAATTAACAATGACCATTTATGTCATCTTTTTGCTTGAAGGTGAAAATATGAATGCTTTCTGTACAGTTACTCCTAAATTTACTGTTTAGCAGTCAGCCGGACCTCTCCAGCCTAGATTGAATGTGTTGTTTTATATAATGGATCGAAGGTGCTGCAGCTAAGCTGCTTTTTTTCGTGACCTTTTTGCTTGGTGAAATCGTTCCTCTTTTTCTTGCTGATAAAGTAAGGCTCCCAATTTTTGAACATTCCGCGCTAATACCGCTAATGAAACATAACGCCTAAAACCATTAATGCCGTGATCTGGGCATCGATCAAGACCATGCACTTCGAGTGCATTAATCGCTGACTCAACAGCTGAATGCTGTTTTCTTGCTTTTTTAAACTTTTCATCACTTTCGCGTTTTTTTTCTTTTATTGATAAACGCCCTTTTTTCGGCAGCACCACTTTTTCTAACTCGCTGGCCAACAGCAACTGATTATCGGGTGAATGAAACCCTTTATCAAAACTACACTGGTGAAGCATAGGAAATTTGGCTTGGGTTGCTCTAACCATCACGACGGCAACATCAACATCTTGCTCATTTTCCATCACTCTATGGTGAAGGATAAAACCATGCTGACACTCCATTACACATACTTTAACGCCTAATTCCACTGGTACACCTGCTTTTCCTTTGCTTACCCACTCGGTATGGGGTTGAAATATTGAATATATCTTTTCATCATTTGGGATCTGTTCGCCCTTCAGTACTCGCCTGTGAATCTGCGACACTTGCCGTTGGGCATGAGAAAGATTGTTGGCAATATGTCGTAATGTCCAAACCGGGGCAGCAAGTAATTTGAGCTTCTCTAAGGTGAATTGGACTTTATCAATAAACCATTGTGTTTTGTTCAGGTAGTGTGTATGTGCTTTTTGTTTTTGTGCTTCAGCACTTTTAGCTTTTGACTGATTACTTTTCCGTGCACTTTTAAAGAGTTGTTTAAGCTCTATAAGATTATGCCTATGTTGTCGCCAATCACTTAAGCGATAATCCCTGCATACATTAGCCATCTGCTCAATCACTGTTCTCATGGCATCCCATAATAAATTGATATCGGTAGGGTAATGCACAGACGTTTCAACCACAAATGAGTCACAACGAGCTTGAAGGCTTTCTTCTTCGTTTTTTTTTAACAAAGTATGTCCAGCTTCCACAACTACCGTATTAATCTTATCCAGAATCTCTGGAGTCAAAAGCGATACATTATCTTTTAGCGTCTGCAAATGGTATTCAGTAAGGTCTTCCCAGTTGACGCCATGCCCTAACATCGCGCGAATGGTTCGGTGCTGATTCACCAGCTCGTGCAAACGATCATAATCACAATTTAAGTTAAGGCGCAAAACACCCATCACCAGTATTTTCCACAACTCCATACCAGGGCGACCACGATTTAGACTAACCCTATTCGCTATGGCGCTTTCTAAAATAGTGAATACTTTATGTCTAATTTCTGGTGTGACATAAATGTGTTGCAATCCCTTTAACAACTGAGGCACATCATCTCTGGATTTTGGATCAAACCTAATCTCTGAAATATCGGTTTCACCAAACTGAAGTTGTGGGTTTTTAACTAGCCTCATGCTATTTTCCCTGTGAAGTTTTGCTTATTTTAACTGAAAGACTAGGTAATTTAAGCATTTATTGTAATCAAGAAGGCAAACTTCGATAACATGTATCTTGCGCTAGGCCTTGGTAATAAAGAGGTTGCTCTTTTTCGGTCAGACACTAATTAGCTAATTTAACATCACCAGTGTAATAGCATTCAAGTAATATTAATTAAAACATTCGATTAATTTTTTTAATATCTCTAACAAACAATTATTAAACGACATACCAGCACATCAATAATTAACTATTAATCGAGCTGCCTTTTTTAACCCATAAATAGTTTTCCAGCTCGGTATACCCTTGATAGATATTAATTTTTTATCAACACCAAAATTATTACTACACTAAATAAACAAAACGTTAGTAAGTAAGTCGACAGAAACGTCATTACGAAAGGTTAGCCTGAATACTTCATCAGCTAATGAAGGCTTTGGGAGTGTTGGATCAGCTTATGACTGTTTTAGCAATAGGCAGGAGGGATGCAGCAGCCAACAGGCTACTGCAATGTCATGGATTTAGTATGGAGAGTTAGTCGCTCGTCTCGGGGAGGAATCCCAAAACAATCCCGATAACGTTTGCTAAAGTGTGGCGTTGAAACAAAGCCACAGGCGGCTGCCACATCAATAATCGATAGATTGGTTTGCTGAAGCAATTGACGAGCTCGTTGGAGCCTTAACTTCAAATAATACCTAGAGGGAGAACAATCAAGGTATTTTAAAAATAACCTTTCCAACTGACGGCGAGATAAGCCAACATAACTGGCCAGTTCATCTAGCGAAATCGTTTCTTCTAGGTTTGCTTCCATCAGTGCTACCGTTTCAACCAGTTTAGGTTGAGTCACACCCAACGTGTGTTTCAACGGCACTTTTTGTTGTTCAATTTCCGTACGAATTCGGTCGTATAAAAACATCTCTGAAATGTCTGCACTTAATCCGCGATCATGTTCACGACTGATTAAGTCTAACATCATATCCAAAGGCGCAGTTCCACCGCTGCAAGTTAACCGATCTCGATCAAATCGAAATAAGCCATTACAGACATTAAGTTTAGGAAACTCCTCTTTAAAACTGGCCATATGCTCCCAATGTATTGTACAACTATAGCCGTCTAATAATCCTCCTTTAGCTAGTAAATAACTGCCTGTACAAATAGCACCCAGCTTTACTTTCTTTTTTGCTTGGCGTTGTAACCATTGGATCAATGTTTTATTACACTGCTCCTTTACGTTTAAACCTCCACAAACAATAATCCAATCAAATACTTGATCTGTGGTGTAAAAGCTTCCATCTGTATGAACCGTGACGCCATCACTGGCTGTTACTGGCCCTCCATCACTTGAGAGAACCTTCCACTGGTAAAGGGGCTGTTGAGAAATATGATTGGCCATTCGTAAGGCTTCAACTGCAGATGCCTGCGAAATCATGGTGAAATTATCCACCAGCACGAAACCTATAGTACGAAAGGCAGAGTTATTTATTGTCATATTGCTAACTCCTCAAAGGCAAGACAGATCGCAGTCAATTTATTGTGATTGCTTATATTTATTGTTGTTTGTCATAAACTTGTATTTTTTTATTGCTTTTATACAAACTCTATGACCGTATATTTTTTGCACAAATTTTGTCTAAGTACCAACTTTTTTTAGCATTTTCTGAACGACGTTAACACCCCTTTACTGGGTTGAAACTCACACAAGAAGCCTTACCCTTTTAAAGCCAAGAGTTGGGCTTCACTTATACCACCTATCAGCGGTATATTGCAGTTTAATTAAAGCTATCTTGCTGTAGAACAAAGCGAATAACAAAAGTCTGTTTCTGAGGAGCAATAATGAGTCGCTGGGATGGCATCGAAGCATTTGTGGAAGTGGTTAAACAAGGGAGCTTTTCAGCTGCTGCCGAGCAGTTGAATGTCTCTAACTCCCATGTAAGTCGGCTGATCTCACGCCTGGAGGCCAGACTTGGTGCTCAACTATTGTATCGCTCCACCCGAAAAGTCACCTTAACGGATGTAGGCAGAGTCTATTTTGAACAGTGCCAACACTTACTTAGTGGCTTCCTTCAAGCAGAGCTTTCTGTGTCAGATATGCAAACTACACCACAAGGTTTGCTTAGAATGACCGTTGCCACTACCTTTGGCGAGCGATTTATTATTCCACTGCTGAATGACTTTTTAGCTGAGCACCCAGCCCTTGCCATTGATGTTAACCTCAGTAATCAAAACCTAGATATTATTCAAGGAGGCTATGACCTGGCGATTCGCATGGGCATTCTTAAAGACTCCTCATTGATTGCTAAACGAATTGGCCCCCGTCGATTGTTTATCTGTGCAACCCCCTGCTATTTAAAACAGTTTGGTACGCCTCACACCCTATCAGAGCTTCAGCAGCATAATTGCTTAATCGGCTCAACTGACTACTGGCTGGTCCAGCTGGAAGGTAAGTTAAAGGAGTATCGAGTCAAGGGACGTTGGCGTTGTAACAGTGGTCCTGCTTTATTTAACGCAGTAAGTAAAGGGCTGGGGCTCGCCCAACTGCCAGACTATTATGTTAAGCCGGCAATTGAACGAGGTGAGCTGCGAGTATTATTGGATCAATACCAACCGCCTCAAACAGCAGTGTGGGCCGTTTATCCTTACAACCGCCATCTGTCTCCAAAAGTACGACTGTTTGTAGATTATCTTAGCCAACATTTACCCAAAAGTCTGGGATAAGACTATTAAGAGTCTAAAGGCTATTGAGGGTCTATTTTCTACCCATTCTTTCCAATGGCCTGCACCAATATCAACTGCCTTTATTCCAATATTATCGTTTGGCTGAGCAACTAAAGACCACTCTATACCATCATGCCCTCCATCAGGAGTGCCATAAGGCCACTGAAAATCACCGTGCATGAAGACTTGATCCGCATCATAGGGCACCTCTACTAATTGTTTATGGCCTCTGCGCAAGCTTTAGTAATGAAAGCAGTTCAGAAGTATAAAATAATTGCCTGTCACATTACGTCATGACTCACAATCATAAAAATCATACTGCTACTAAATAGTAGACAAAAGTCTTATTTTGAAATATCCGCTCGACTACTCACAGCAAAAATAACTATTATTATATACTATTAATTTTAATTAGCTTTTTACTAATATATTGCAACGCATTAAAAATAAGGCATTTTTCCCAGCAGCTTTTATCTGCCACAGCTCATCGCAGCAAACCACTTTAAAACCAATCGCCTACTAATGTAAGGCCTATAAATCAAGTGATATTACGCTATACTTAACCTGTTACTTACCAACAATAATAACTCTTTAAAAAAAGGTCTTAGTTAACTTATATCCACTATTTCCAGGGAGGGAATGTAATGGTTGATCACCTAACAAGCAAAAGACAATTTGATGCAAAAAATAACAACCATTTTTTTGCATCTTCATTATTTACTGGTATGGTTAGTTTTTTCATCTCTACATCGACAACCGCCAACTCGGTAGAAATAACTCAAGCAGAGTCAGGTAATATACCTGACCAAACGATGACAGTGCCTTATGATTTTAAAGTCAGTAAATATACAGGCAAACGTAACCATTTCAAATTATTTTACGATTGGAAATGGGATGAACAAGACCCGTTTAAAGAGTACGCAGGTTTTCGTCCAGGTGACTACCACATTTACCTGGCTGAACGGACCGGATTAAACTGGAAAAATGAAATTCAATATAAAAAAATTCGCTTGGTAAAATCAGAGGACAGAAACTGGACTGCTACCAAAGAACATCACCAGCCATTTAATGTCACCCACAGTGGCAAAATAGTAGGGCTATATATGGGTGAATGGGGTGTTTGGGAGCGAGCCTATACCGCTGACTATATTGCTGCTAATAATATTACTCACCTGTTTTATTCTTTTGTTGGTATTTGCGATTATCAACGGCCAAATGCCACAGAAAATAATGGGTTAGACATTCAGTTTGGTAAAGACTCAAGAAACAAAGCAGTCATGCGAGCCAGCTGTGGTCAAGGCTTAGCACCCGATCAACATGACAACTTAAAAGGTGATTTAGTTAAAATTGGCGTAACCAAAAAACAACAAGATTTTGAAATATCACCTTATGATTATTTAGCTTATCCTCACCTACTCGATTCCATTAAAGCCATGAAGCAGCAATTTCCTCATTTAAAAGGCATGTTATCCGTTGGTGGCTGGACATTGAGTGATCCATTCTATGATATGGTAAAAACGCCAGAACGGCAGCAGACATTTATCCAATCCATTATTGATACCATCAAAGCGTATCCTGGGGTATTTGATGGTGTCGATTTAGATTGGGAATTTCCGGGTGGATCAGGGTTAAGTCCTAATTTAACGGCAGGTTATGTAGAAGATCGAGAGAATTTTACTGTTTTTGTAAAAGCTCTACGTCAAGCACTGACTAACGAATTTGGTAACAGTTTTCAATTAACAGCAGCACTTTCAGCCTCTCCAGCTAAATTGGCCGCTGTTGATTTAAATGCACTTAAAAATGACTTTACCTTTATTAATTTAATGACCTATGACCTTTATGGCGCTTGGGGAAAAGACCCTGCGCATCATACCGGTGTTTATGCCAAACCGGTTGCAGGTGCCTATAATGTTGAAGGTAATGCCACTGACGAGTTAGGAAATATTATTTTACATAATGGCCAACCAGTACCTGTAGCCAAAGTGATGCGTAATTATAGTGTAGAAGGTTCTGTAAAAACGGTTCAGCAATTATACCCTGAATTCCCGATGGCCAAATTAACGATTGGTGCTGCTAGTTATAGTCGTGGCTGGCAATATGTGAAAACAAAAGCCAAACATGCCAAGTTTTACTGGCATGGTAAAGCCCAACAATGGAGCAACAGTAATGGTAAGGGGCTAGGTAACAAAGGCACTTTTGAATTTGGCGTTAGTGACTTTCGTGATGTTTACGATCATTTTATGCAAGAAGATACACAACATTTGTATTATGATCGACAAGCAGAATCCGCCTATATTTGGCAACCTCATACCAACCTGAATAACGACAATTATCATTATGCTCATGTAGAGGCCTTTGACTCCCCTCGCTCGGTAATTGCCAAAGGTGAATTAATTAAAAAATACGGCTTAGGGGGTATTTTCGCCTGGGAGGCTCAAACAGATAATGGCTTAATTTTAAATGCCATGAATGCCGCCGTCTGTAACCCTTTACAAGACGGCAGTTATTACCAGTTTAACCAGCCTTATGCAGGGACAGTGACTAGTGAAGTGATTGCCACTGACAATAAGGGAAATCCCACTAAAGTCAAAGAAACCCTGCATAGCGCTGAAGTATTTCAGTTTGATGGCAAAGCCTTTTGTGACGCAACCACCCCAGGTAACCGAGCACCTCAAATTAAAATTTCGGGCCCTACCCAAGCAAAAGCCAATACAGCAGTTACCCTGGATGCCAGCCAATCAACTGACCCGGATGGTGATCAGCTGAGCTTCGAATGGAAAATACCTAATGGGATTAAAGTTAATAATACTCAGCGTGATAAAATCAGCTTTACAACACCTGCTGTACAACAAGACACCGTTTTTAAATTTGGATTAAGTGTTAGTGATGGTCAAACTCATGTGCAACGCCTTTGGTCTTTGCAAGTAACCAGTGGTGACCCAGGCAATGATTGTAATAAAGACCCTAATGCCAAAAACCACCCTGCCTGGCAGCCTAATAAAACCTATCAGTCAGGCGCTAAAGTCAGCCATCACTTTTTGGTTTGGCAATCCAACTGGTGGAATTCTGGCAATGAACCAGGCAAAACAGAAGCATGGAAACTACTGAGTAAAGTGATATTAAGCTGGCAAGCCAATAAAGCTTACCCAGCAGGTAGCACTATTCACCATCAGGGTACCCGTTACAAAGCCAAATGGTGGACAAAAGGGGAAGAGCCTGGGAAAGCCAGTGTGTGGCAATCGTTAGGCAAGCATCAGTGTTTATTAGTAGCTGATTAATGGATCAAGAACCTTGTATGAAAGGTATACTATTGTTTCTTACTAGTCAGCTTTTGAAGCTGTAATCAAAAACTGACTAGTCTTTATTTTCTTAATCTGCTTATTAAACAACTGCTTTTAGCTACTTTGTTGGTTTACTCTCTGAGCCTGAATTGTTATTTTGTATTAAAAAATAATAACAAAGTGCATGGAGGCTCAATGAACCAGTCATACCAAAAACGATCATTCCCAAGTAATCCTGCTGGAAAACGATCTTTTTATTCATCATTAGCTGCTATTGGTTTATTAGCTGGACTGTTGTCCGTTAGCGGCTGCCAACTATTCCAAAAATCATCACCATCCGATACAACTTCTCTTGATCAACTAATTGATAAACAGCTGTTACCCACGACTCAAGCTTTTATCAAATATGCCACTTATCGTACGCCTGATCGCACAAATGAAACCGTTATGCGACAGAATATGGCTAATTTACGCGACCATATTAATGGCATAATGAATGATTTCAACTCTCAACAGAGAGTAGATAAATTTTCACCCTTTGAATGGAAAAAGCACATAAGAGGACGTGATTACTGGTTATTTGGCTATCGAATAGGCAGAGGAACTAAAAAAGCATCTATTATCGCCCATTTAGATACTGTCCCACCCGGTAATAGCGACTGGAACCCTTTTGAAGCAAGAATCGAACAACACCAATACCGTGGTCAACTGACCGATTTTCTAGTAGGGAGAGGCGCCATTGATGATAAAGGGCCCGCGGTGGTCAGCCTACTAACGTTACAATCCCTTGCTAAAGAACTTGATGGCAACCCTTTACTTGATGACTGGCAACTGGAAATTCTATTTGATACTTCTGAAGAAACAGGGATGAGTATGCCACATTATATGAAAGACCCTAGGCAGCAACCTCCTACTGTAGGTGTCGTATTTGATTCTGCTTGGTGTGTCAGAGCTGAAAAAGGGATTGAACGGCCCATTTTCACTTTGCCAAGACAGCCTCAACAGTCATACAACCAGTTGTGGATAGCAGACTTATTTACCCCTGCGGGTCCTTCAAACCAGATTCCAGACACTGCGACTGCGATTATAAAAGGCCCTAGGCATCAACTAAAAGCCTATGCAAAACAAGTCATGACTGACTATAAACAGTTTACATTTGATGATGCTAATTATCGTCCTGCTACATTAAAAGTCATGTTAGAAGGTGATCAATTAATTCTAACGACCAAAGTTGCAGGTGCTCAGCATGGCTCAGTGCCCCATGCAAACCGAGCTGAAGGTGCAAACCCACTGGTCTCACTTGCAAACTATTTAGCAGGCAAGGTTAATCAAGGTTATCTCGCTCAGAATGATTTCAGCCAAATGACCCAGTTTATTGAGTGGATGTGGGGCACTTATGTTTTTGGCGAAAAACACCCACAGTTATTACAAGCTTATGATGATGTTTTCAACAAGGATAATGGTACCACTTACGCAGTCACTCGAGTAAAAGCTAATGATAAGCAAATACGGCTAAGGGTGGACATTCGTTATGCAACAGGCCATCAAACCTCTCAGTGGGATGGAGTTACTGAAGGCTTTTTACCAGGCAATAGTCGCTTTAAAGCGATATTTTCTGAGCTGACCGATACATTTAACCAACAACATCGAAGCCAAATAAAATCTTTCACTCAACGCTCCACCGCTCCAGACATACGCCGAGTTGATGGCCCTTTATTTAAATATATCGATGCCGCTTATAAATCAGTGAAAGGTGAAGAATGTCCTCGACTAGCTATTGGCGGAGGTACTGATGCCAAAGGGCATCCTAACTTACTTGCCGTGGGGCCCATGTTTGCAGGTGGAACAATGGGGCCTCCGGTCAATTACCATGGGGTTAATGAAGGTGCTCCCATTAATGAATTAAAAGCGAGTGCTAAAATATTGCAGCAGTCTCTATTGAATGTAATGAAAAACGAGTAATACCCTTCTCGTATGGTTTTTATGGTTTGGGTATAATAAAATAAGTTGTTTATTTTTCTAACCATCCTGCTACGGTCTGAACAGGTCGAAATCGTTCAGGCCGGGTTATCCAGCTAACGACGGCTAATTTTTGATTGTTAAGCAGTTCTACCGGTATAGTAAATTGCCATACGGATTGTTCACGCACTTGCTGTTGAAAGTCTAATACCACAAAATCGTGGGCCAGATTTTTACCACGATTTTCTCCGGATTTTATTGCCGTTTGTAAATTAAACCCTAACAGCGCAAAGTTAGCTTGCCAGTTGCCGGTTTTAGCAAATGTTACGGTAGCTTGATTATTAGTTAAATCTATAGTCAGCTCAGGTGCTGGCTGAGATTTTTGTCTTGGTAGTCCCTGTCCTTTAAACCAGCCTCGCCATTCAGCACCATCCACCACCCATCCAGGGGTATAGACCGAGCGAACATTACCATTAGCACTTAATGCCCGCTGCCGAGCTGAAAATTCGGCTTTACTGAAGCGATCTTTCCAACCCAGCCAATTCCAATAATCCACATGAAATGCCAGAGGAATAACGTCTTGCCATAGCCCTGGTGCAGCTGTAAGTTTTGACAGACTGCGATCAGCTGGCGGACAACTACTACAGCCTTCTGATGTATAGAGCTCGACAATACGAGCAGGTGGTCCTTGGTGAGAAAATTGCTGCCCCATTGCGTTGAGAGAGACTAGCCCAGTGATGACTAAAAGAAAATAACGGATTACATCGTTCACACCTTACCTCCTACTACCATACCTATACTCTTCCACACCTATACCCATCACTAATACTTCTAGGCTTTGTTATCATCATTATTAAATTACATTATTTTAGATGACCTTATGACCCTCACGATTCTTTCATGTTAACTCCAAAGTGAATAGCTAATCACTCTAATCCATTAATAGCTTCACACTCATCACTACACAAATAATGACGAGTAATGGCCTGATAATTTTACTGCCTTGTTTTAGCACTAAATGAGAACCACAATAAGCACCCACCACCTGACCAGCCGCCATGACCAATCCCACTGCCCACACTACCTGCCCGCCTAAAATAAAAAACACTAACGATGCAATATTACTTGCCCAATTCAGTACTTTGCTGTGAATAGTGGCTTGAGTCAGGCTAAATCCCATTAAGGTCATATAAGCAATGGTAAAAAAAGTGCCTGTTCCTGGGCCAAAAAAACCATCATAAAAACCAATACCAACTCCGATCAACATAGCAAAGGTTTTTCCTGTTATTTTTTGTTGTTGCTGATGAGTATTGATATTAGGATTTACCAACATATAAATGGCAATCCCTATTAGTAAAATAGGTATTAACTGGGTAAGAATGGCGTTATCTATTAATTGCACCACTACCGTTCCCACGGCAGCACCAATAAAAGTACAGCCAATCGCAAACAGTAACGACTTAATATCGACTTGTCTTTTCCTGGTAAAATGTATAACAGCTGTACTTGTACCAAAGCTGGCTTGTAATTTATTAGTCGCCAATGCTTGAGCGGGACTTAAACCAACAGATAATAACGTAGGCAACACCAATAACCCACCACCACCGGCAATCACATCTATACAGCCGGCCAAGCAGGCAATTGCAAATAATAATAGCCCTATTTCAAGGCTTAACGTCTCAAACATTGAGTATATCCTTACTGGCTTACTTCGATAGATACTACTCTATTAACATGGCTAATAATTTTCTTCAATATACCAATATAAACTAATCAAAATATGTCCACTACGCATATTTATTAGCAATGAAGAATAACAGGTCTATTACTCTTTTATTTATTTGCCAAAGTATTAAAATAACTAACATAAATCACTCACGAAGAGCATAAATGGAGAGTAATTCAGTTTACATTATGTCAAAATTAACAAGAAAATCTTCAAAACACATAATAACCAGCTGCGGCGTTAAAATATTAAAAGGCAGCCATCAATATATTAAAGATTTAAAAGCCCAAGGGTATCAGCCTGCAATCTATGGCCATAGAATCTGGCAATCTGGCTTCGTATTAATGAATTACTTAAAAAAGCACCCTCTGCCTAAACGAACCAAGGTCATGGAATTAGGCTGTGGTTGGGGCATTACCAGTGTATTCTTAGCTAAACAATATCATGCCAGTGTTACCGCAGTGGATGCTGATAAACATGTTGCTGCTTATTTAGCTCTGCATGCCAATTTAAACCAAGTGCAAGTTGAATTTAAACGTAATCGGTTTGAAAAAATCACTACCAGGCAATTAAAAGGCCAACATACCTTAGTTGGCTCTGATATTTGCTTTTGGGAGTCAATGGATGAGACCTTATATAATTTAATTCGGCGAGCATTGCATGCTGATGTTCAACAAATCATCATTGCTGATCCTGGCCGCAGCCCTTTCTGGCGTCTTAGTGAACGTTGTCAGGCTCAGTTTAATGCTAAAATGGTCAGTCATCGCATTAATAAACCTACTGCGACGGAAAAGTACTTATTGGTCATTAACCAGTAAGAAAGCCGCAGGCTTAACATACAGACTTAACATACAGGCTCAACATAGTTGTAAGGCACTTCTTATAATTTTTTCAACAGTAAGTAAACGATTCAATCTAACTGTTCTACACTGAAAAGCAGGTGTGCAGCTATTAAGTATCAGCCTATCATGACAGAAATTGCCGCATTACTGGCCAGACAGCCCATCGTCGACCAGAGTAAAAAATTGCAAGGGTATGAGCTATTATTTCGCTCTGATACCCCCGATGCGCTTCAGGCAGCTGATGGAGACCGGGTTACCTCTGAGTTGTTGGACAATGTATTCAGCGCCTTTGATCTTGATGAACTGGTTGGAGACAATCCAGCCTACATCAACTGTACTCGAAATTTACTATTACAAAAAACGCTGATAAACCCTGATCGCTTTGTTTTAGAAGTGCTGGAAGATGTTAAATTAGATAAAGAGCTACTGGTCTGCCTGAAAAAACTTAGAGATGAGGGCTTTACTATCGCCCTTGATGATTTTGAGTTAGACAGTCAAACCATCAAAGCCATTCCATTTGTTGATATCATTAAAATTGATGTGCTTCAACACAACAAGGAAGAAATTGCCAGCCTCTTTAATACCCTCAAGCAACATAAAGTTAAACTACTTGCAGAAAAAGTTGAAAACTACCAAATGTTCGAGTACTGCAAACAACTCGGATTTGAGCTATTTCAAGGGTATTTTTTGTGTAAGCCTGAAGTACTCAGCGGCAAAAAGATGGAGTCCAATAAACTGGTGGTCATGGAGTTAGTCACAAAGTTGCAAAACCCTGAAATCGACTTTGATGACCTGGCTGGCATTATTGATAAAGATCCCAGCATTGCCTATAAGCTATTGAAATTGGTGAACTCCTCTTTTTATCATCGAGGAAAAAATGTGGAGTCCATTCGCCAAGCGATCACCATTCTTGGCCTCACCCAAGTACGTAATTTAGTAACCATCTTAATGCTGAGCAAACTCACGGACAAACCTAACGAGTTAACCATTACCGCTCTGGTTCGTGCCATGATGTGCCAGCTATTAGCTAAAAACACCACTGGAACCGACCCAGGAGGTTCATTTCTTGTCGGCTTGCTCTCCACCCTGGATGCCTTTATGGACCAGCCGTTAGATGCGCTGATCGACTCTATGCCCGTTCCAGACAGCTACAAAGAAGCCATTATCAACTTTAATGGATTAATGGGTACCATTTTGATCAACACCATGCTTTATGAACAAGGTGCCTGGCAAAAAATCAATTGGAACCAACTATCAGAGCATAACATCACTGACTATGCTATGCGTGATGCCTATTGCAACAGTTTAAAGGCTGCACAAGCCTTACAAAATCTGTAAGCTACTCACTATTTACACTGAGTAAATAAACGTTCTTATGAGTGAGCAGCTTAATTTAATTGATATTGGTGTTAACTTAACCAACAGCCGTTTTGACAGTGATCGTGAGGCAGTCATCGAACGCGCTATCAACGTGGGTGTTACCACTTTAGTACTCACCGGCACTGACTTAGCCGAGTCTGAAGCAGCCCTTAGCCTATGTCAGCAATGGCCAGAATATTGCTTCAGTACAGCAGGGGTTCATCCACATTACGCAAAGGATTTTCATACCAGCCAAATCAATACCCTGAAAGGATTAGCTAAAGAGCCCCAGATAAAAGCACTAGGGGAAATGGGATTAGATTTTAACCGAAACTTTTCACCTCGCCCTATACAAGAGCAAGTCTTTATCCAGCAACTTGAGCTGGCCGTAGAACTTAAACTACCGGTTTTTTGTCATGAACGAGACGCCTTCGAACGTCAGCGAGATATTTTAAAAGACTTTCGTGATCACTTAGTAGATATAGTAATTCATTGTTTTACTGGAGAAAAATCATCTTTATACGGCTACTTAGATTTAGACTGCCATATTGGTATTACTGGCTGGGTATGTGATGAACGACGGGGCTATCATTTACATCCATTATTAAAAGATATCCCCGACAACCGTCTTATGGTTGAAACGGATGCACCTTATTTGCTACCCAGGAGTTTAGAAAAAAAACCAGCTAATCGACGCAATGAGCCTTGTTATTTACCAGAAGTAGTAAAAACCATCGCTAAACACGTCAATAAACCCTTTGAGCAAATGGCTAAAGAAACCACCGAAACAGCAAAAGCATTTTTTAGGCTTTAAATAAATCTACCCTGCAATGGGTAGTCTGAACTTACCCTATTAATCATTGACCTTGTTTAGTTTGAGACAAATAAGCCTTTATAAAATCTGTGAATAGTCGGCACTATTTATTCCAAGCTATAATAAGTTTTATACACACTCAGCTTATATCTAAAATTGGTCGTTCTAATGGGTAAGTTTTTGTTGGTTTTCATTGTTCTAGTAGCGGCATTTTTTGCCCTAAAGCCTGGTAGTGCTCCATTTACAGCGAGAGAGGTAAACCCTACCTGCGACATCATTATGTTTTCAACAAGCTGGTGCCCTGTTTGTAAAAGTGCAGGAGAATACCTTGATCGAAAAAACTACAAATATTGCGAAGTAGATATTGAAAAAGACTCTGTTGCTTATGACTATTATAAACGTTTAGGTACGCAAGGTGTTCCAACGATACTCATTGGTGATCAGGTGACAGTTGGCCTTAATCCTAGGGAAATAGAAAAATATATGGATAAACTATAAATTGTAGACAACACCTTGTATGCATATTATACAGTGAGCCTTAATGGTTACAACCGTATAATCACAATGCACCATTAACTTGATAGACATCTACTCGATAAAGCCAATTTGCCTACCTAACTCTAGTGGTAATTTACTTGATGTCATCATCGCTGTTTTCATTGTGTGAAAGTTATTTTTTTCATAAAAGTCAGACTTTCCTGGTTCTGCATAAAGAATAATACGCAAATGATGATTTACTTGCTTAACTAAACTTTGAAGTATTTTAGAGCCTACACCTTTGGATTGATGATTTAGTGATACTGCCAGGTCACATATTACAGCACAGTCAATCTCATCGCCAAAGGCTCTACCTACACCAATTATTTTTCCTTTTTTATATATTGCTGAAATATATTTACTCGATTCGAATGCTTTCTTTATCTCATCTTTATTCCGACTTCCTAACTTTACTTCTTTAAATAAACTGTATAAATCATCGTAGGATTTAATATAATTAATAATTTCCATGACTTTCTTTCCACTTCAGTGCAAAAAAATACTGTTTAAGCAAACACCAAACCTGCTCAACGAAATATACCAATATCACTCAAATTTTAGCACTCTTTAAATTAAATACTTACCCATAGATTCCCCCTATGGTATATATCGTTCACACCTATTTTCTTTTCTTCCCAATACCGATTAGGATCAAACTAAACCAAAAAAAGAGCACATCAATGAAACTAAAGATAATAAATAAACTGTTTTTTTCAGTAGCTTTAGGGTTAACAACTTTAGCCTCAACTAATATTCATGCCAATTCAGATAATAACGTCTATATCAATTCTGGTGACTGGATAAAACAAAGTGGTGACTTTGTTACCTTAGACCGCTCAGCAAAACAAGTTGAGTTTTTTGTTCATTACCCCCAACTTAGAGGCGGTAACTGTGGTATTGGTCTAGCGCTTAATCGTAGAAATAGTTATACAAAAATTTATCAAAAGCTTATAAAAAAAATTACCGTTTCTAATATTTATCCTACTGACTCAGAAACAGGCGAGCTAACACCTGTATCTGTTAGTAACAAAGGCGCTACATTCGCTTTTAATTTTGACGCTCAATACTACGGCACAATTGTTACAATAAGCACTAAAGGCAGTAAAACATTTGGTGAAGTATTTGATTCGTTATCAGCATTTGATAATGTGCATGCCCTAGCAAGCGCAGTGAGTTGTAAACAACTTGACACCCAAAAATAAGCTCTCGGACTAGTGTTCAGATAATATCATTCTAATCTCATGCCTTAACTTCTGACTAATTGCATTACTTTGAGCATCGGCACGATAAACCAAACATAACTCATCTATAACCGTTGCATTTACGTCGTCGAGTTTACGCAACGGTTTATGGCTTACTTTAGCAACACGTTTAGGCAAAATACCCAATCCCGCCCCGTTTGCAACCAGTGCAGCGATCACTTCAAGGCTATTTGAAAACTCTATTTTGAACAGATGAGGTATTTTTTTAAGTAGCTCCTTCGTTTGCTTAAGATTCGGATCACAATATAAAGTGAAATTTTTATCAAGTACATTTTGAATAGATATTATGTCTCTATTACCCCAAATAGTCACCTCATCAAAAAATAATCTTTGAATGACTAAATCAGGATGACGAACCGGGTTGATCACTAATCCAAAATCTATTTCATGGCTAATCACTTGCTCAGTAATTTTTCGGGATAAATCATGAACAAAGTTAAGGGTCAACAAAGGGTATTTAGCTTTTAGTTTAGGCACAATAGTAGGCAGTGTATAAAGTGCCACAGAGGGATGACAGCCAATTGTAAAACTACCACCCATTTCAGTACTCGCTCGGATAACACTTGATTTAAGTTGATCCCAGTCAGACATGAATTTTTTACTTAGAGTCTGAAGCTCAACCCCTGCTTTAGTAAGTTGTACACCATTGCGACTTCTAATTAATAAAGCCGTACCAAAGCTTAGCTCTAAGCGTTTCATCGCGGCACTGATACTGGGCTGAGTAATCCCTTGTCGCTCAGCTGCACGAGAGAGATTTTTGGTATTGGCTACTTCTAAAAAATAGTTCAAATCATCAAAAGTGGGTTTCAAATAACACCTCTGGCTAGTAAAAGTAAGCAACAGGAGTATAGTTTAAACACCCGTTAACTATTTATATTAACAGACTTACCCATTACAATAAGCTTATCATTTGTTTTAAAACCCAATGCCCTATAAAAACTTTCAGGAGTCGTATCCCTCTGCGTAACTAGGTAAACTCTTGAAACATTTTTTGCTATTAGCTCATTATTAAGAGTATGCATCAGCTTTTTCCCCAGCCCTAGTCCTTGCATTTTTTTTGAAATACATATTTCTCTCAAATAGAAACTTTGAGACCCACGCCATTGTTCAATTTCACCAATCAGAAAACCTTGAATCTCACTTTCATTCACTACTTTTAAACCAATAGAGTATGGTGGAGTCAAAAAGTTATGTAACCGATTAAAAGCATCCTCAAGATCCCAATCTTCATTCCAAGGCTCATCTTTAAAAGTATTCACATATAATTGAGCGCATTCAACAAGATCATCTTCATCTAATGAGAGAAATTGATAATTCATAAGTGTTCCAACCAATTAATTACCTGATTAATGACAGCTACCTAAACCTATTTTTACAACCCCATCTCACTTAAACCTGGATGACCAAGTGGCCTCATGCCTAACGGCCAATGCAATTTACGTTCACTAATTGCTATTGGAAGATCATTAATACTAGCAATTCGGTGCTCCATAAGCCCAAATTTATCAAACTGCCAATTCTCATTACCATACGACCTAAACCAATTTCCAGAATCATCATGCCATTCATATGCAAATCTAACAGCGATACGGTTTTCATTATATACCCAAAGTTCCTTCACTAATCTATACTCAAGTTCTCTATTCCACTTCTTAGTAAGGAATTCCACTATTTGATCACGACCAGAAATAAACTCTGATCTATTTCTCCAGACACTTGCGTTAGTATAGGATTGAGATACTTTTTTAGGGTCTCGACTATTCCAGGCATTTTCTGCCATCCGTACTTTTTGAGTAGCGGTCTCTAAGTTAAACGGTGGAAGTGGTGGCCTTGAATCCTCTTCTTTTATCATTTTATACTCCTTATGTTTTACTAAATGAGTTAAGCAAGGAACGAGCGTAAGCCATATTTTTTGCGTTCGCTCTTAAAGCGTCTATTATTCCCTCTCAGCTATTGGATGACTGGGGTTCAGTTGCAATAAGTCCCACAGATTTCCGTAAAGATCTTCGAAAACTGCCACTAAACCATATGCTTGCTCTGTTGGAGGCCTTACAAAATTTACCCCCGCAGATACCATTCGATGATAATCACGCCAAAAGTCATCTGTGTTTAGAAATAGAAAAACACGGCCACCCGACTGATTGCCTATACTATAAAGGTAACCTCTAATATTGCCACATAGAGAGTACTGAAAAATGTAAAATATTGGCTTGATTATTTCGTTATAATCCCGAGTTTCATTTTTAAAAGAGACCACTTTTGAGCATGAAACTGTCGTGAGTTTTCATCAACTTCGTAAGTGTTAAATCCAAGTGATTGATAGCATTTCACTGCTGAGTGATTATGAGCAAAAACAGCTAAAGTAATTTCACGAGCTTTCAGCTCACCCTTTGCATACTCGATTGCTAACTTAATCAGGTGAGAAGCGTAACCTAAGCCTCGAAAAGCTGGGGCAATGAAAATACGACACAGACGTACACACTCCTCTGACTCTTTCACCAACTCAATGAAACCAACTTCTTTAGAGTCAACTTTAAATAAAAATGGGTACACACCTGCTTTTGAAAGATGAGCGTCAATTTGCTCAATTGATAAAGGGAAAACATATACAGGCCCACCCCAAAGGTAATTTAGTTCTGCATTGTCAATCCATTCTATCAATAAAGAATAGCTTACTGATGTAAAAGGAACTAATTGCATATGATCTCTATTAGGTTATAACTGACAAAATTCAGGGTAGATAAATATTAAAAACTATCCTTAATATTATTAGCTGGATAGCTTTGTTATGAAATTTATCCCCTAAGCTTTTCTCTAACTTCCATCAATGCAAAGCCTAAAAGATTTATACCTCGTCAACGGTTAGGGTTGCTAATTTTTTCATTTCTTACCATAAATCCAATCTAAACCCTGTATTGCTGTCGTTGGAAATGCTGTTGCATGGCTTGCATCTTTGATTATAGACAGCTTAAGATCAACTCTACTTTTAAGCTGTTTATTAAGCTTTATTGCTAGGGCTTTAGCTCCCGCGACCATATCATTTCTCGCACCAAATGTTGGCATTTCTAAACTACCAACTGATAAATAAACCTTAACTGGGGTACGGGGCATTTTCATTGGTTGCGACAATATGTAGTTATTTTTATACCAAACAGAAGGGCTGCCAATAATATAGCTATCAAACATGTCTGGGGAATTAAACAAAATATAGGCACCCAGTAAACCACCTAACGAGTTTCCCACAAAAGTACGTCGTGATGGGGCTGCTCGGTAGTTATTTTCTATATAAGGGAAAACAACTTCTTTAATAAATTTTGAATATCCATTAGCATTGCCTGTTTCTCGCTTCCAACCTTCATCCTTAACTGGTGTATAGTCTCTAACTCTACTCGAATTATCCGTTGATCCTTTTGAATATGAAATTCCCACAATAATAGCCTCTTCCATTCCCCCTCTATTCATTGGAAAACGTGTTGCCCCTGAGACGATTTGAAAGCTGTACCATGCATCCATTAAATAAATTACAGGGTATTTTTTGTCAGCACTTGAATTGTAGGAACGGGGAAGCTTAACAAATAAGGGGTAAACCCTTTTAATTGTAGGTTCCTGAAGCTCAATTACTTCGCTTCTTGGAATCTCAAACGCCTTATCAGCGTTCGCAAGATAACTAAAAACAGCAAGGAAAATAAATATTACTGACTTCACTGATGTTTCCTTTATATACAACTGCAATATAACTATGAATTGATGACTGTATAACAATGAGAATAAATTAACATTTTGAGTACGCGATGTTTCTATTGTTCAATAATATATATCTGGTTGTCTTTTCTAAATTCAATTTTTTGTCGAGTGAAAAGCCATACCGCTAGTTAGATGCCCATCACGCTTTTGAACTTTTATTCCATTGTTAAATCGCTTTCAGCCTTTCACAAATTTCTATAATAATTCTATCTAATCTCTTGTTTGATAATGATTTTACAGAATATTCTAGGTCGGATTTATTAACGCCTTGGCTTTTGTTATACATTTCAATTATTTGTTTTTTAGTTGTTTTTTTAAATGAAAAGCCAGGAGAGATTGTGTGTCTACTTGCTGAATACCAGAATTCCTTACCAGTAGAATCAATGGCCTTAATAATCTCACTTTTTTCAGCAGGAATAGACTTCAAGCAATTTTCTGCTAGCTGATTAATATTGAAGGCTGAATACAGTCGATCGACGGAAATGATTATTACCGGATAAACTGGATTTCTCAGTATTACATTAAACTCTACTTTACTCATTGTTTTGTTTTCATCAAGTTTCGATTTGCTCAAGCTAACGCTAAGCTCACCTGCACACTAAAGGATTACTGCTTTTTAAGCAGTGCTTTAGTGTGTCAGTGTGGGGCGCATTGTTATACATTTAACTTACGACTCGAACGGATGCTCATCGAATTGTTTTGCTGAATCGCCAATTTTGAGCCAGTCCGGTTTCTCTGAAACAAGCTCGTGAAATTTATTTTCCAGCTCAATATCCCCATCTATGCAATTGACCGCCAAAGGAAATGATTCTTCTTTTGACAAAATCTCTCCAAGTGCAGTGCCGCATATCGAGCAAAAACACCTATCGTAATTATAGGGAGGCTCAGCATAATACGTGGATATTTGATCACGACCCTGAGTTATCCGAAACGCTTCAGCTTTGACAAATACGAGAGTGCTTGCGCCAACTTTTCGGCATCTGGTGCAATGGCACGTACCCATCATACTAGACATTTCGGTTAACTCAAACTTAACCGTCCCACAACAACAACTTCCTTTTATCACTGTAAATCTTCCTTTTTATGTATATTGTTAAGCACTTTCTCTCATTTAATTTTTTCTTCGGTTTTTTCTTCTCGATTGTTTTTGTTTTGCTATATGTTTTCTTCTCTGACTTTTTTCTTTTTTATTACTATGCGAATGCGACTTGATTTGGGCCATGCTTAATCCAGGTATTTTTTGACCTTCGTCAACAATATGAATGGTTTCGTTACCATTCCAAGTCTGGAATATGTCTGGTTGCCTCTGTGTATCATAATCAATTCCAACAACTCCCTGAAGTTGAAATTCTTTGGCAACGCCTTTTTTTATCATTTCATGATCAATAATTACCGTTGGACATTCTATACAGAAAAAACCCGCTGGTGCAAACATAACTCGTGGTGCAACCTGAGTTGCATAAATAAAATTTGCATAATATTGTCGAACTTCTAGTTGGCATCGGGGACAAGTTTTGGAATTTTTAACATATTTTAACTCATAAGCGTGCTTCACTTTTCCATCATATCTTGGAAAATCCATTCCCGCTGTTATCACCGCTCGGAACTCTGCCTGTTCTTCCTCATTTAGAGAATCGCAGTTCACATTTAAAACATCCCCTTCACAACGCATTTTTATGACATCTTTGCCTTCTGTATAAGAGCCTTTTGGTGATCGAGAAAAAACTCCAAATAAAGATAGCAGCATTCTGAAAGGCAAAAAAATGACATTCAAAATTACTGAAAAAGTGAGAACTAAAAATGATAGTAGATATTTCATAATATCAGTAGGTGTTATATAGCTAAGAAAACAGCACAGTTTTTCATAACGCACAAGGACCATGACTGAGTGATTCAACATAAAAGAAATTAATTAGGGTCAAAATTAATTGGGGTCAGGTCTTGCTTTGCCACTTAACCTCTACTCAAAAGAGCTTAACCATGGTTAATTGAAGATAGTAAAATTTCAATTATATGGCAAAACAAGACTTGACCCCAGGTGTTTTGCTACTGGTACTTCGGCAACTGTCTCATCAAATTTTCGAATCATCTTTAATTCAGCAACAGAAGGGTCATCACTTTTAATCTTTATCACAATTGTAAACTCCAGGTGACTCATTTAGATAATTCCTACTGAAATATAAAGACAAATGCTAACTGGTTGCCAAAAGTGGAGCGTGAAGTAGCTGAGCTTATGGCAATCCAGGTTTAGTGACTGGTTAGAGGGTGAACTTTCAGCACCACTCATGTTTATATTTTGCTCTGGTCTCACCACAACTTGCTGCAGTTTACTGGAACCCAATTATTCAACAACTATTGTTGTACCTAACCTGAGGCTCAATAGTTAGCTTTTACCTTTAATTAAATTAGCTTCTAATTCTTCAGCAAGTTTAAAAGCTAGTTCATTGTTACCAATAGACTCCATTGTAAGTACTCTTCCCAAGCATAAGCTGTATTCACTCGTTTCAGCTACTGCATAACCAGGAATATCAAATCGGTGTACTTCTCCAGTAAAGGGATTTTTGCCTTCTCGATATCCAAGGTGATTAATACCTTGAACGTTTTCGATAGCTTGTAACCATTCATCTAACATTATTGGGTTTAGTATTGACTCACCTGGAATATCTGTCCGACAGATCGCTAACTCTCCTTGTTCCAGATCTTGCATGATTGGACACTCTTGCACAGCATTCTTAAGGAATTGGTCCAACACCATACCAGTCTTTTCTATGCCCACTGGATCGTGGGAAAGAAGAAAAACCTCAGCATCTCGATTTGTTTCTACAAAATAGTAGTTTCCACAACCATCGCCTGACAAAAAGAACCTATTCTTTATTTCTGACTCATTCAAGTTTGACCATAATTCGAGATTAAGTACACACAGTGTTTTGACATCAAATCCAGTAGGCATTTTCCCAGAATATAGTATTTCTGAATATTCAGGTGGAACCGATAAACTCAGTCTTTTCTCTAGGTTAGTTATATCCATTATAGTTTCCGGAAAACTAACTAATATGGCAAAACAAGACTTGACCCCAGGTGTTTAAGCCCATGTTAAGCCCTGTGGTAACTTAAAGCCGCTGTACTCAATATGAACAATACGGCGATGATGCGGTGTTGTCCCTTTACTTGAAGAGTGAAGTAACAGAGGCCTCATGATTAATAAATCTCCAGGCTTTGCTAGACAGGTATATTCTTCTGACTCTCTCACCACTCGATCTTGTTCATTTTTACTAAGAATGCCCAAGCTATGGCTTTTGGGAATAACCTTTAAGCAACCATTACTCTCATTTGCATCATCAAGATGTATGCGGAAAGTCACCATATCTTCTAAAACTTTCAAATTTGGCTGAACATGATTAATGCCATCCTTTAAGGTCCATGGCCCCCAACCGGGTATTGCTTTCTTATCATTTACTGAAATTGTCTTATCTTGATGCCAAGTGACAAGCCAGTTTTTATCGGGGGTTTTATCAAAGACCATAACTCGAACCACTTCAGGATTGCCTGATAAGTAGCTTTCAGCTTTGTTTCGAAGTAAGTTTGAGTCAACGAGTTTTTTGACAGAGGCTAATTTTTTCTCTGCATTACGAATTCCATGCTTTGGAAAATCAGAATCTAAAGCTTCAATTTCATCAATGATTTTATTTATTGAATCATTGTCTAGAAAGCCAGGATGGATCTCAAATCCGTTTTCTTCAACACTCAAAGTGCACACCATCCTTACTCGTAAAATACAACATATTGTTAGACAAGCCCCTTCAATACAATTTGCTACGCTACCGCCCTTGAGCACACCCAATTTTAGTAACCACACACTTCTTTGCAGCTTATATTTTTCATCACTACACTGATTTGAAAGCACACAACCTGCTGTATGCTTTCGATGAATTGCTTAGCGGATATTGTTAACAAATTCTCACTAAAAGTGAAGGACAACATCGCCCCTAACTAGGAGTACGGCCGTTGAAATGCTGCTATAAAGGAAGTGAAATGATCCTGATCAGAAAAGGTATACCGCGTTAGGGTCTACTCTGGGTAGCCAGTGATTTTTCTGATGGTTTGGTAAAAAGGTTTAAGCTGTCGGTACATTTTTAAATAGACTTCATTATACAGGGCATTATACCGGTCAGCATTTTCCTTAATTGGCTCAAATACATCGCCTGTATGTACCATCTGTTGTACTGCAGTTTCGATTGTGGAATGTAATTTTAAGCCAACGGCTGCGTCGATGGCAGCTCCTAGCCCAGAGGTTTCAAAGGTATGGGGCCTGACTGCAGGCATATTAAAAATATCGGCGGTGATTTGCATGGCGGCCTGGCTTTGGGCACCACCACCGGACACCCGTAGTTGTGTAATGGGGGTTTTAGCTCGGCGCTCGATAGTTTCTTTACCTTCTCTTAGGGCATAAGTCAGCCCTTCTAAAATGGCTCGATACATATGGGCGCGAGTATGCACATCACCAAAACCTAAAATAGCGCCTTTAGCAGCCGGTTCTTTTAAACCAGGAGACCAGTAAGGTTGCAGCATTAGCCCCATAGAACCGGCCGGAACTGACTCAACTAGTTCATCAAATAATGTTTCTGGTTCGGTACCCTGTACTTCCGCCAACTGTTGTTCTTTTAAGCCAAACTGTTCTTTAAACCAGCTGACCATCCAGTAGCCACGATAAATCATCACTTCCGTATTATAAGCTGTGGGTACTGCTGCAGGGTAAGGAGGAATAAACCGTATAGGTTCAATGTACTTAGCATTTGTCGTATTAATGGTAGCGGTAGTGCCATAACTTAAACAACCAATATCTGGGGTTATACCCCCCGAGCCTAATACTTCACAGGCTTTATCAGAGGCAGAAGCAATAACGGGTAAACCAGCAGGAATCCCTGTTTGTTCCGCTGCTTGCTGAGTAATCTGCCCCATAATAGTAGTAGGTGCCACCAGTCGTGGTAATTGCTCAGGTGCTACACCACTGCACATCCACTTCCAGTCTTTGGGCCTGGCCCAGGCCAGCCTTTTATAATCAAAGGGCAAATAGCCCACCATAGAGCCAATTGAATCTACCCATTCACCTGTGAGCTGATAATTTAAATAGCCTGATAATAATAAAAATTTATCGGTTTGCTCCCATAACTCAGGCTCATACTGAACTAACCAATTAGCTTGTGCTTTTGACCGAAAGTAATTAACCGTTGAATTTAATCCTAACCCGGCAAATAACAGACGCCAGGGTTGAGGTACCTTGCCACGTAATTCAGCTCGCCGTTGGTCTAGCCATAAAATCGCTGGACGTAACGGGCGCCCCTGTTTATTCATGGCAATCACAGTGCCCCGCTGGGTCGTCACCGTTACCCCAGCCAAGCGTTGTTTAATACTGGAATCTAGCTGCCATAATTGCTGGCATGCTGCCACGACAGACTGCCAATAATATTCCGGTTGCTGCTCTGCCCAGCCTGGTTTAGGAGAAAAATACGGCTGTAAAGGTATTTTGGTTTTATACTGCAACTGTCCAGCCAGGTTAAACACCAAAGCACGTACACTTTGGGTACCATTATCAATGGCCAGAATTAATGGATCTTGAGTAATAACTAATCTCCTAGGTCAATCAGCAAACTACTTTTAGTTTTTTCTCCTCAAACGAGGTTTTTTCGGAGCAAATCATTACTCCCTCCTACCTATCAGGCTATCAAAAAGCTAGTAGATATGGGGTAATAGGGTATTCTGTAGCTAAGGCATGGATGCCTTTTTAGCTCTTGATGGGCCAGGGACGGCACTTCAAGAGCGGAGGAAGAATATCCTGTTACTTCGTATCAAACACTCAAATTACTTTCAACACCCTTTTACCGTAAACTCGTTAAAAAGGGGAAATTTCATGAAAACCAACTCAAAGCACCCCAAACAACCCGCTGTTTTTTACATTTAAGGCAGAATAAAAACTTAACAATTTTAAATCCCCCCTAGCCCCCCCTTTTTCAAAGGGGGGGACGGCATGAGGAAGTGGGAATTAAAGATACGTTTTTATATTTCAAGCTACTTCCGCTAACAACTCAGGATGACTATAAGACTGTTGCCAGATAGTTAGATAGCGGTCAACTTCAGCCTGCCATTTAGCTTCATTCCAGCCTAGCCACTGACAACATAATGGCTTTAATTCGGATAACCAGTGACTTCCCCCCAACGGGCATAATAACCCGATGCGGGTGCGACGCAATAATAAATCATCTAAATGTACCACCTGCTCCTGTTGCAAAATCCATTCAAGCTCGGCATAAAGTGTGGGGGCTGGAGCAAATTGTTGTAGAGATCGCTTATTTTGCAATGGCCATAGACTTAACCAAGTACCATAAGTGCCGTATAAGCGCTGTTGAGTAGTAAAAGACAGCTGAGTAAAAGGCAACAAAGGCTGTCTTGTTACTTGACGAAACCAATGAGGATTAACGGGAGAGACAGGTAATTGCACACTCTCTCTTAACAGAGCCAAGGCTTGTTCAGCAATAGACTTAAATGTCGTTAGCTTACCACCTGTGACATTCACTATCGCTCCCCGACGCCACAAAACATGTTCTCGACTTAACGCAGAGGGGGCATCTTTATCCTTACCTGCCAGCACTGGTCGCACCCCCGACCAACTGGCTTGAATATCATAATGAGTTAATTGAAGCTCAGGTAATAATTGATTACAAGCCGATAATAAATAGTCAATTTCACTGCTAGTGATTGCCAAATCATTGGTTAAAGGTGCTGTATGATCCACATCGGTGGTACCAATTACCGTGGCCCCCTGCCAGGGAATAATAAAAATAGGTCGCCTGTCTTCAGGATGAAAAAAACTCAGCGCACCACTCACTGGTAACCGCCAACCAGGGATTAATACATGGCTACCACGCAAGGGTCTTATCCGATAAAGTGAAGGCTGCTGATAATCATGACCATTAACCCAAGCCCCAACTGCATTAGCGACCGCTTTTACGGCAAGTGAAGTAGACTGTTTAGACACAGCATCCTGGACTTCAAGGGTAACCCCTCCTCTTCCCTGTTGGATGGATGTCACTTTGGTATAATTGAGAGCAATGCCTCCATCCGCCTCCCCTTCAGTCATTAATCGCATCACTAATCGTGCATCATCACTAATACAATCGGTAAAAACAGAGCCACCTTGCAAGCCTTGTAAATTGACCAGTGGTTGTCTGGTCAATACTTGATGGGCACTTAGCGAATATGCCTGAGACTCTTTCGCTAGGGAGTCATAAATTTTTAATAGCCAGCCAAAGCTATGCTGGCCTGGAAAATTCCCCTGATAATGGGGAATCATAAAATGCAGTGGCTCAACTAAACCCGGCAGTTGTTGTTTAAGCCATTGTCTGGCACGAATAGACTGAAAAGCCAGCGAAAGCTGTCCTTTGCCTAAATAACGTAAGCCACCATGAATTAATTTGGATGAGCGACTAGATGTGCCTGAGGCAAAATCCCCTTGCTCAAATAGCACCACTTTAACACCATATCGCGCTAACTCGCGAAAAATAGCGGCTCCCGTAATACCGCCACCAATAACGGCCACCTCAATCGATTGATGATGTTGCAGCTGATGCCACCGCTGTTGCCGGGTAATTGATTTTGTTTCAAGCCATTTGCTGACAGGCATCATGATGTACACTCAGCTGATTATCTGTTGGTTCATCTTGTGATAAACGACTTATGTCTTCTTGGTCTGAATCAGGTGTTAATGTGCTCGGTAATAAAGGATTTGGTAGTAAAGTGCCCGGATTTAATTGTTGATTGGGATCAAAATTTATTAGCCAGTTTTTTATTTGCTGAATGCCTAGTTCACCTTTTTCAGCCTTTAAATAAGGAGCATGATCTTTTCCCACACCATGATGGTGGCTAATGGTTCCCCCGACTTTAACAATGGCCTCACAAGCGGCTTGTTTTAACTTCTGCCAACGTGCATAAGTTGTTGTGTAATTATCCGCCTGACGGAATAAAAATGTGGTATATAAACTGGCCCCTTGCGGGTAACAGTGAGAAATATGAGTAAACACCCAAGTTTTTTCCCCTTCATCCACCAGGGCATTAGCCACAGCATTTTCTAGTTGTTCCTTCAATAAATTAATTTGCGACCAGGCAATAGCTGTTTCCACTGTATCGACTAAAAAACCACGCTGCCATAATGCCTCTCTTAAATAAGGTAAACGAAACCGCCCAGCAGCCCATTTTTTCCCTAGCCACTCCCCAGTACTGACTCCTTTATGTTGCGCGACCAGCTGTTTACATAATTTAATTTTGTTTTGATACTGACTTTTTTGTTGCCCAGTAAAACCCACTGTCAGCATACACATCCCTTGCCCACAGCCACGCTTTTGCAAATACCAACGCAGGGCATTAATCGAACGAGGATGGCCAGCCAGCTGCAGGTGAGTATCAGTTTCTACCCCGTCACTTAAGCGCAACATGGATAACCCTAACCGCAACCGCACGAGCTTTTTGAGCAGTGCTATCGCTTGCTCCCAGCTGGGTAATACCACTACCCGGAAAGACTCATATGAAGGACAAGGTGACACCCGCATAATCGCTTCAGTAATAACGCCAATTCGCCCTTCGGAGCCCAATACCCACTCTCGTAAATCCGGCCCAGCCGCAGATGCAGGAAAAGCGGGGATATTTAAAGCGCCCTCAAGCGTTTCTACTCTTCCGCCTGCAAATAATTGTTCTATACGTCCATAGTAGAGCGACTGCTGACCACTGGAACGGGTCGCGATCCAGCCACCTAAGGTAGAAAACTCAAATGATTGGGGGAAATGCCCCAAGGTATAACCCTGGCTTTGCAGTTGTGCTTCTACTTGTGGGCCTGTGGCACCTGCACCGATGGTAGCTAGAAGGCTATCTTTATCAACATTAATCAGCTGGTTGAGCCGAGCTAGGCTTAACGTCAGGATAGGCTGTTCTGCAGCCTGGGGAGTGATGTGGCCAGCCACTGAAGTACCGCCACCATAAGGGATAATTTTATATTGATGCTGCTTTGCCCATTGTAATAACTCTGCCACTTGCTCACTGGTCGTGGGCATAGCCACTCCATCGGGTATTACACCTAACTGCCCAGACTTTAATGCTAGCCAGTCTGCCAGGCTCTGGCCCCGACTATGGTTAACCCGTACCTCAGCGGAGCAGTCAACCAAAGGATGTGCTTCAAGCCTGGTTTCAGGCACACTAGCAAGGACATCCGTTAATGAAGCAGCCGGTAGCGGGGTTGCTCCCCCTAATTGATCCATTAAAAAATGAGTTGCCTGTTCAGGCAAAGGGTAGCTGACTGTTTCCCAGCCCCAACTGTTCCAGCGGCGTATTGTCATCAACCTGCTCCTTTTTGGGCCTATGTCAAGCGTTTGCAGCACGGCCAGGCGGGATGGATTAGTGATAAAAATTCAAGTTAATTCTTGAGTGTTCCTATTTTATACTAACGTTTGTATTGCCAACGTCACTGACCATTAACGCCGATTTAAGGGGCTAATCCTGACATGCCAGAACACTGTTTATGACAAGTACTATCGGATCAACCTCAACCGCAGCCTTAAGCCAATTTATTAAGCTGGCAGAGCATTATGGCCTAGCTGTTGAACCATTGGCCAAACAAGCAGGTATTAATCCAAATCAGTTATCGTCTAGCAGCTCAAGGGTATCGTTAGCGGCGATGGAAAAACTGTTACACCAGTTTATTCAACTGAGTAATGACCCCTTGTTTGGCCTGCACGCAGCGCAATTTGTTCAGCCTGGTTCCTACCATGTGCTGGGGTATATCGCCATGAATTGCGCTACGCTGGCTGAAGCCGTTAATAGAATTCAACGTTATGAAGCGTTGGTGGGGGATATGGGATGCTCCCAATTGAAGCCAAATGCAAAAGGACTGGTTTTAAACTGGCACTGCCAGTTTACCGACCCATTAGTACACCAACATATGGTT
Source organism: Spartinivicinus marinus (assembly GCF_026309355.1). Classification (NCBI taxonomy): domain Bacteria; kingdom Pseudomonadati; phylum Pseudomonadota; class Gammaproteobacteria; order Oceanospirillales; family Zooshikellaceae; genus Spartinivicinus; species Spartinivicinus marinus. Next base: position 5,203,312 of record NZ_JAPJZK010000001.1, on the reverse strand, counting down.
GATCACTGTTTGGCCTCTTGGGTGAATTATGGACGTTGGATTACTGATAGAAATGAAAACCCACAAAAAATTGAGCTAACCCGTGCAGCCCCTAATCTGTCAGCTCAAGCGGAATACCAACAAATATTTCAGTGCCCAGTTGTATTTCAGGCCCAGCAAAATGCCGTGTGGATTTCCCATGAACATTTACAAGTACCGTTGCGCCAAGCCGACCCTGGGTTACTACAAACCCTAGAACAACATGCCAATCAATTAATCAGTCAATTAAACAGCCAGGATATCAGCCAACAGGTGTCGGCCACTATCCAACAAATGATGCCTAATATTCCTAAACCAGCAGAAGTAGCCGCGCAATTAGGTATCTCAGCACGCACCTTACAAAGGCGATTGCAACAAAAAAACACGCATTATCAAGCACTACTTGATAAGGTTCGACTAGTCACAGCGAAGCAAATTCTGACCAATACTCAATCGACCATTGAACAAACCGCACATGCCGTGGGCTTTCATGATGTTCGGTCATTTCGTCGCCGCTTTAAACAATGGACAGGATTATCACCTAGTGAATACCGGGTTAAACAGGATCTTGGTGAATAAGAATATCCGCATCAGGAAATTGATTTAAAATAGCAGCATCCACCTGATCAGAAATTTGATGGGCAGCTTCTAACGTTAAATGTTTATCTAGCTCCAGGTGTAGCTGAATAATCGGCGTCATGCCAGAGCGGCGCGTTCTTAACTGATGCACCCCTTTGACTCCCTCTACCTGCAATATTAATTGAGTAATTTGCTGGCGAGTCACATCTGGTAACTCATGATCCATCAGTAAATTAATGGCTTCAATTAATATGTCCCGAGCACTGTAGACCATATACCCTGCAATACCTATAGCAATGAGTGCATCCGCTTGTGGCCAGCCCCAGGCGGTTAACCCTAGAGCAACTAATACTGCCGTATTGCTTAATAAGTCTGCCCGATAATGAAGTGAGTCTGCTTTTATTGCTACAGAGCCTGTTTTTTTTATGGCGGTGTACTGAATGGTTAATAACCCCAAAGTAGCTAGAATAGCGAATACAATAACCCCAATCCCCAACCATTCAGATTCAAGCACAAACTGTCGCTTAAGGTGATGAATGGCATTTAACACCAAAAATATGCCAGACACTAAAATAAAGGCTGCTTGCACCAAGCCCGCTAATGATTCTGCTTTGCCATGACCAAATCGATGCTCTTTATCTGCCGGCTTCAGTGAATAACGAATAGCTACCCAATTAATCACTGAAGCTAGGCCATCCAGCACAGAATCAACCAATGATGCCAGTAAACTGACCGACCCGGTAAAAAACCAAGCAACGGCTTTCACCAGGATCAAAATCACTGCCGTAATCACTGAGGCTGCACTAGCGAAACGCAACCAAAACGTATTGTCATTTGTATTTTGAATTTCCATTAGTTTCAATAAAATCAATAAGTTAGCTGATAATTTTAATTATCCTGCATTCATTGAGTGATTCGCCAGTTTTTAATATGAATTTTTTTCAACACCTACTTGAATTTGATTAATTTGACTCAACCAACTCCCCAACTTACAGTCACCGGTTTGTTGGTGCCTAGTGATACTAAGTAGCAGATGGAGTAATAGGGTATTCTTCTGCCGCTTCAGAACCCCATCTAACGAGAGCGTTGAGAAGTGATATTACTGGGTTAAACGGGAAGATTGGTGTAAAGCCAACGCTGCCCCCGCAACGGTAAGTAGTCATTTGTCTTGTTAATACGCATTTATGCCCCTGTTAAAAGACAAATTACTATAAGCCCGATACCGGCCAACAAATAGACAATAGATTAAACCTATTAAAACCTGGTCATGCGGAGGGCTCCACCAGGGGAATAAACGACTTGTAATTGATAAAAAGATCACTAAATGTTGTTTACTTCCTGATCCCTCTCAAAACCAATAACTAAGCTGTTACACCATAAGGTTTTGAGTTTTAACAATGCCACACTTTACCCCCAAGCCACTGTTTGTCAGTTTATTCATTGCTGGACAGGCTATTGCCGCTAATGAAGCACCTGTCGTACTGGATGAAATTGTAGTCACCCCCACCCTTACCCCCACCACAGTCGCCAACAGCCTGGCCCCCGTTACGTTATTTACCCGTGAGGCCATCGAAAAAAGCCAGGCACAGGATTTACCGGAATTGCTTAAACGGGTACCTGGGTTGGATGTACAACAATCGGGAGGCACTGGTTCTACGACAAGAATTTTTAGCCGCGGCACGGCAACTAGACACACTTTAGTACTGATTGATGGTATACGAATTAATCAGCCTACTAGTGGACAAGGCCAAATTAGCTTAATTGACCTGGATTCAGTTGAGCGAGTGGAAATTGTTCGTGGTCCTAAAGCCGCTATTTATGGTGCAGCCGCCATGGGCGCAGTGATTAATATTATTACCCGCAAGGATACGGACAAAACCTTAGCCCCTGAGTTAAAAATCACCCGAGGCTCCCATAAAACTGAAAAATATGCTGGCGGCATTAGCGGTAAAATTGAAGATACTTTTTATAGTTTAAAACTGGGTTATCACAATACAGAAGGGTTTAATAGAAGAACAGACGACTCTCGAAAAGAGAATGATGGTTATCGGAATAACAGTATTAATGCCTACTTAAAACATAATTTTTCAGAAAAAACCTCACTCTCAGCCTACTTGTTTCAGAATAAAGGAGAAACTGAGCTTGACTTCGGTGGTCAGAATAACCAGTTTACTGAGTTTACCATACAAACTATTGGCACCGAGCTTACCCATCAATTTAATGATTCCTTAGATCTAAAACTAGGGGTTAGTCAATCAAAAGATTTTGCCGACTTTTTAAATGAAGATAACAGCTTTCCCTCACAATTAGATATTAAAAGCTATTCTCGTGTTGCTCAGCTTAACTGGAAGCTTAATGAGCACCATTTATTAACAACAGGTTATGAGTACATTGATGACCATATTGTAGGTAGTACTAGTCTAACAAAACGCTCCCGTTATAATCATGCCTATTTTATTCAAGACCAAATAACCTACGGCAATCACGACATTATCATTGGTCTACGTCATGAAGATAACGAGCAATTTGGTCATCACACTAGTAAACAGTTTTCCTATGGTTATTGGATTAATGATGATTTACAAGTTATTGCCAGTTATGGCGAGTCTTTTGCCGCTCCAAATTTTAATGATTTATATTCTCAAGACACTTTCTACCGCAGTAACCCAAACCTAAAACCTGAGCAGGCCAAACACTATGAGCTAGCGTTAAAAGGCTTTTCTCAATCCGGAAGGTGGCGAGTAGGAATATTTGAAACTCAGATAGAAGATTTAATTATTAACAAACCATTTCCTAGTAGTGGATTCATACGAGAGAATGTTAATCAAGCAGAAATTCATGGCATTGAAGCTGAACTAACTACTGAGCTATTAGGCTGGAACTATACAACCAGTTTGACCTTACTTGATCCCAAGGATAAAGACACTGACTCTACCCTACGCGCCCGCAGCAAACAATTAGTCAATATGAGTCTTAATAAAACCTGGAATCGCTATACCTTAGGTGTTGAATGGTTTTTACAAGGTAAACGGCACAATGCTAGTTTTAATAGCAGAGACGATTTACCTGGCTTTGGTACTGTCAACTTATTACAGTCATATAAACTGTCAGACGACATTACCCTGCAATGGAAAATCAATAATATCTTTGATAAAGATTACGAAACCAATAAAGGCTTTGAAGAAGATGGAATCAATACGTTAATATCCTTGATTTATCGACCTAACTAACCACTAACGCCGTATATTATGACTCAAACCGACGAAGAAAAAGCTCGCTACCAAGCCCGAATGGCGAAGAAAAAAGCCCATATTGATCAAAAAGTGGCTGAAGCAACAGAAGAGCGTGGCATTATTATTGTGCTAACGGGTAATGGCAAAGGTAAAAGTACCGCCGGTTTTGGCAATGTGGCCCGCTGTGTGGGCCATGGGTTTAAAGCCGGTGTCATCCAGTTTATTAAAGGCACCTGGGCTTGTGGAGAAAGGGATTTACTGGAGCAGCATGGGGTGGAATGTCATGTTATGGCCACCGGCTTTACCTGGGATACTCAGGATAAAGCAAAAGACACCGCCGCCGCCCAGGCGGTCTGGCAATCCGGCAAAGCCATGCTTACTAATCCAGAACTACGACTGGTGTTGTTAGATGAACTGACTTATATGATCCGTTATGGCTATTTGGATGAAAGTGAAGTCATTACCGCCTTACAAAACCGGCCTAAACAGCAGTCGGTTATAATCACCGGCCGTGGCTGCCCGAAAGCATTAATTGAATTGGCTGATACAGTAAGTGAAATAAAACCAGTGAAGCATGCTTTTGATGCAGGAATTAAAGCCCAACAGGGGATTGATTGGTAGAAGACCGAGCTAAAGCTCTTAAGGCCATGGATGGCCTTAAGAGCGGTGGAAGAATACCCTGTTACCTGATATTTATTCTCCAATACCCTTTTTCGCGGCACCTTTAAGGACAACAAACTCACACAATTCCACATCACCAATCGTATGCCTTTCCTTAACCCCTAACTCAATCGGCCTACTAAAGAATGGTGCATCATACACAATGGTGTGAAACTCCCCATTTTCACCGCACACATCAATATTCATTGCTTCAAGCTGGTTAAACGGCAGTAGGTGGTAATCTTCACCTAAAAAACTATTTGGCATTACAGTGGTTCTTACTACGGATATTTTGGCTTTAATGCCTGAAGCGATAATAGCATTTGATACAACTGCTCGGGTTTGCTCCCATAATGGTAGGTGAGCAGTCATACCTGCTGCCTTGACGACTTTTTCTTCAAACTTCCTATGTTCGATAATATCAATATCACCAAAAATACAAGCTTCTGCTTGATATTGTTGTTTTAATTCTTTCAGGCCAGCAAGAAGAGAAGTCTCATAATCAGTCCAAGAGGAGTATACAAAGTGAATGGGAATGTCTATTGCCTTAGCTTGACTCACCAAAACCGTTTTTGATGCCCCATTTGACCGAGAAAAAGGCATTTTATCGTTCATCATGACCAACAAAGCCACAATCTCATACCCTTGCCTTAATGCCTGGTATAATGCTAGGCAGCTGTCTTTACCACCGCTCCAAGAGACAATTGCTTTACTCATGCAGTCACTATACTTCGTGTTAAGAAAATTTCACGATTATAATGCTTCCGACGTATAGTAGTAAATGCTATTTGAGGTAAGTAGGCTTGAAAGTGAGTGAGATGACGACCAAGGGCTGAAGCATCCTTGCTTTGGTAGAAAATCTGATCGATAGGTCAATAATGCTTATAAATAATCATTGGTAATTTTTTCTTTAGTACCATCCTGTTCCATGGAATCTAACGCCTTTTGTAATGCTTCTATTATCGCATTAGGTGTTTCTTTATTCATGGCTAAATACAGCTGGCTTTTCTTAAAGGTAAATACTTTTTTCAGGTCTCTAAAATTTCCTTGAGCGGCTAAATAACGGCCGGATAAATCACCTGTTGCCCAAAGGTCTATTTTACCTGCTTGAAGCTTTTTAATATTTTCATTATCTCTAAAGGACAAGTGTAACTTAAAGTTTTGTGACTCTAGATATTTGGCTTTAGCATCCCCCTTATACCCTCCTATCCGATAGGGTCTCGCTTCATCCAGATTGTTAATTTTGATGGGTTTATTTTTCAAGGTCATAAACACCCAGTCGCTAGAAGCAATAGGCCCTACCCACTTAAATAAGTCTTCCCTTTCTGGGGTACGAGATGTAGAGAAAAGTCCATATCGTCTTTTTTGAACAGTTAGTTCAAAAATTCGTTTCCAAGGAAAACGAAGGCTTAACGAATACTTAACACCAGCCCGCTTAAACATTTCCCGAACAATATCAGTGGCCAGTCCATCCACATTATCCCCCCTGGCAAAGTTCTTATCATCAACACTCATGTTATAGGGAGGATAATTTTCAGTCAGTAAAATGACTCTAAAATTGGGAGTAACTTCTGCTACAGAGAGCATTGAAGAAAACAAGAGCAAAAAACTCAAAAAGATAGCGACATAACTACTGTGTCGTTTTAGCTTGACTGCCATTTTACTACGCCCTCACTTTATATTGATAGCTATTATGTTTATACCAGTCGCGAGTTATTTTATGGGCAGTACTTTTTACGTACCATTAGATACCATAGTATTATTTAAATGCTGTTTATTGCAAGCAAAACTAATAACTGCTTTACTTCCACCCTAACCCATCTTATCTATTATCCTTTAGTGCTAGCATATGACTTATATTGAGTCTATCCATCAACCCAGTTAAACATTCATCACTAAATTAGTCATCTCTAACAACATTTACAAAAATAAATGCCCTTATTGCTAAGGGCATTCAGTGACAGTATTAACCGTTGTATAACAACCCATTTCATGTGTTGTATAGACATATTATTTTAGATACTTATCTTGTACAGACTGAACAAAAGCCGTATCTGCCATCACCTCTTCCAGTGCTTTCTGATGGGCTTTTACCACTTCATCATCAATGGTTTTGTTGAAAGCAAAATAATGCTCACCAATTGGAGTAGACAAGGCACTTTCAAAGTCGGCTGGACTTAACCCTTCTTTTTTTATCAACCATTTGGCTACTGTGCCATTATATGAGATGGCATCGACTTTACCATCTTGCAGTTTTTTGATCATGGCAAAAAAGTTAGTTGATTGAGAGATATTCTTTTTAGGGACACCCCGTTCTTTTAGTAGCAATTCACCTAAATCATCACGAATGGCTGCATACTTAAACTTTTTATAGTCTTCATCAGCATTAATCATTACTTTCTTTGGATTGCCTTTAAGTACGATTAAATCATTTGATCCTTTTGAAAGAGGTCCTACCCACTTGAATAAGTCCTCTCTTTTTTTAGTGCGGGTAGTTGAATAGAGCACATTTAAGTTACCTGGCTCCTGGGTAGTTCGATAGCCTCTCACCCAAGGTTGTATTTTAATATCTTTTCTTGACTGACTACTGCCCATTTTTTTCAGCACAGCCACGAGTATATCGCTATTCATCCCAACCGCTTCACCGCCATCCCCTTTAAAATTATAGGGTGGGAATTCTTCCGTGATATAGGTGATTCCTTGGGTTGGGTCTGCCCATATAGGTAAAGCGAATACAGTAAAAATCAAACCAATTAGTGCTTTCATGGTTAAACCCCTTCAGCAGCAAGTACATAAACTAAAGCTGATTTCAAGTCTAGCACTGCTTTACAAAAAAACATCATAAGATTGAAAAAAATTGGTAATTTATTAATTTAAAGTAATAGTAAAAAACACGGGGTAAACAATAGGTACAGAAGTTGCAAGCTGATAGAGGCTTTCGATCAAACATTATTTTTCAGTTAAATTACTTCTCAGTTAAATAGTGTAATAAAATTGCATCAAACTTGCCTGACCTAACTCCTTCATGCAATGCTTGATTAAAGCGCTTAATAAATGGCTGCATGTTCAAAGTTTTTGCAATACCTAAAAAATTAGGATCTCGTTTAAAAGGCTTGGGTAAAATGACAAATTGATCTTGCTGTTGATTCAGCTTTTTATTTCGTGCAATTGCTGCTTGCAAGCCAAGTTTGCCAGGCCCTAATAACACTACATCGACCTGGCCTGATAATAATTGCAATAATCTATCCTCTGGAAAGGGAGCTGCTCGTACACTAAATAACTTACTAGCAACAGCATTATCATAATCATCTCCAAAGCTTGCTCCCAAAGTGACACTTAAGGTTTTTCCGCGAAGATCTTTAATGGTTTGATAATCAAATTTACCTCGTCGGGTAGTCACCAAAATCATATCGTCATAATACATAACCTCAGAGTAATCAAATAGCTTGAGCCGCTGAGAGTTCTTTGAAAAACCTATGATTCCACCTTCTCCTGCTAGCGCATATTTATAAGCTCGCTTCCAGGGGTAAAGCCGAATGTTAAATTTACAATCCATTTGCTCACCTAGATAAACCATCATATCCACTAAGATCCCTTGGGGCTTACCCTCTTGATCTAGGTAATATTTAGGAGGTTTATTAGAGTTACCAAATATCGTTAACTCACAACTTAAAACACTTTCTACATATATTATATAGATTGGTAAGATAGTTAACGTATATACAATTAGTAACAACAGCGACTTGCTGGTACAGAATTTCATATGCTGCCCCAAAGACGATTAGACTTAAGACTTAAAGCATAAGTATAAACTTCTAATGTTCAGGCAATGATGTTTAAGCCCTATATATACACTATAACCCTATGGTTACTTTCGACTCAAAGCTTTGCTGAAAAGACCGCCATTACAACTATCAATTTAACGAATGGTGAATGGCCACCTTATCTTGGTCAGTTACTGCCTCATCATGGCTTTGCTTCCCATATTGTCAGTAAGGCCTTCTCTAGTGTTGGCATTAAAGTGCATTATAGTTTCTTTCCTTGGCCACGCGCCTATCATTATGCACTTGCTGGCACAGGTATCAACCAAACCTGGCATGGAACATTGGTTTGGGTATATACCTCTGATCGAGCCAATCACTTTATCTATTCTGACCCTGTTGTGAAAGATGAAGAAGTGTTGTTCCACTTGAAAAATACCCCACTGCAAGGATGGCAACATGTAGATGACTTAAAAGGGCAAGTGATTGGTGGCACTCGGCATACGGCATATCCCTTCTTTGAAAATGCCGAGCAAAAAGGCATTTTGCGTTTAGAGCGTGCTGGCAATTATTTTGACTTATTTAATCGCTTACTCGGCAAACGAATTGATGCAATACCTCAAGTAAAACAGGTTGGCCAGTATTATTTGAGAACTCAATATACACCACAACAAAATGCATTAATTACCAGCGCCCCCAAAGTTATTCAAACCCGTGAGTACTCTTTAATGATTAATAAAAAGCTACCTGGTAATAAACAACTGATCAAACAATTTAATAAAGGCTTAAAGATCATTAAACAAAATGGCACCTATTCTCGTTTATATGAACAGCTCACCAGTGGTTTTTATGATACGCAAAGACAATCAAACTAATAAATCAACTGCCACAGTCAGCCCCACCTCCAATGGTTATACCCTAAAAGGGTGTCGCAAATAGCCATTTCAATTCTTCGGAAATTAGGTATAAATTCGTCTAGCGGTGAAACATATACACTACATAAGCCTGTTTGCTTAAAAACGACATTTAAAAGACATCTTATCGTTATAAAAACGTAAGTCGTTTGTAACCCTGTTTGCCTGATAAGTATGTCAAAATAGTGTCGTATTACTCAAAAAATAACAAGTGCAGCAACTATTTTCAGTCGTCCATCATTAGGAAGGAGTAAAACATCATGCACATTGCCATACCAAAGGAATCCAACCCACTGGAATCCAGGGTGGCAGCTACGCCCGCCAGTGTTCAACAACTTATTCAAATGGGTTTTAGTGTTTCCATTGAAAATAATGCCGGTGCTGCTGCTAAGTTTCCTGACAACCAATACGAAACGGCAGGCGCTATTCTTGAGAGTGATCGAGCCAAGCTATTAGCTAATGCCAACATCATTCTAAAAGTAGAAGCCCCCTCTACTGACGAGTTAAACCATATTAAGCCGAATACAACCCTTATTTGTTTTATTTCTCCAGCACAAAACGAAGATTATCTAGCCACCTTAGCTGATAAACAAATTAATACCCTTGCGATTGACTGTGTGCCTAGAATCTCCAGAGCCCAAAAGCTTGATGTGCTGAGTTCAATGGCCAATATTGCCGGTTATCGTGCAGTGATAGAAGCGGCTCATAACTTTGGTCGATTTTTTACTGGGCAAATTACTGCAGCAGGAAAAATTCCACCAGCCAAAATTTTAGTGATTGGTGCTGGTGTTGCTGGGCTGGCAGCGGTAGGCACTGCAAAAAGTATGGGCGCTATTGTTAAAGCATTTGATACGCGCCCTATTGTTAAAGAACAGGTAGAGTCTCTAGGCGGGGAGTTTTTAACGGTTGAAATCGAAGAGGATGGTAGTGGTGGTGGTGGCTATGCCAAAGAAATGTCCCAAGCCTTTATTGATGCTGAAATGGCCTTGTTTAGAGAACAGGCAAAAGATGTTGATATTGTGATTACTACCGCTCTCATTCCTGGTAAACCAGCGCCTAAACTATGGCTAGCGGATATGGTAGAGACCATGAAAGAGGGGTCCGTCATTGTTGATTTAGCCTCTCAGCAAGGCGGCAACTGTGAATTAACCGAGCCAGAAAAAAAAGTTGTCAAACACGGTGTTACCATCATTGGCTACACCAATTTACCCAGCCTTTCACCTACCCAATCATCAACTTTATATGCCACTAACTTAGTACATCTACTGTCGGAACTAAGTCCTGAGAAAGATGGCACCATTAACATTAACTTTGATGATGAAGTCATTCGGGCAACAACTGTCGTTAAAGAAGGTAACATTACCTGGCCCCCTCCCCCCATACAGCCAACAGCCCCACCCCCAGTAACCGCTCAACCACAAGCAAAGCCATCAACAGCGGTTCCCCCTCAACCAGCAACTAACAAAGATCAAGACAAAAAAACTAGCACCAAACAATTGATTGCCTTTTGGCTGGTTGCTGGCTTATGTTTACTCGGTATTGGCAAATCAGCCCCCCCAGAGTTTGTTACCCACTTTACTGTGTTTATCTTATCTATTTTTATTGGCTGGCAAGTTATCTGGAATGTCAGTCACTCGTTGCACACACCATTAATGAGCGTCACTAATGCTATTTCAGGCATTATCGTCATAGGTGCGTTATTACAAATTACTGGCTCAGGGTCTGGTGTGGTCACTTTTCTAGCATTTGTCGCTGTACTCATTGCCACTATTAATATTGCAGGTGGCTTTTTTGTTACCCACCGTATGTTAAAAATGTTCCGCAAATAATCAAGAGGCGATAAAAATGACTGGAATGATTGCAATGGCCTATTTATTTGCGGCCGTGATGTTTATTTTAAGCCTAGGTGGTTTAAGTGCTCAGGAAACCGCCAAGCGCGGAAATATATACGGCATGATTGGTATGGCTGTTGCTATTTTGGCAACAGCCATGAGTGCTTATGTTGAATCCTATGGCCTGATTATCTTTGCCATGTTAGTTGGTTCCTCAATAGGGTTTGTATTAGCAAAAAAAGTACAAATGACTGCCATGCCGCAAATGGTCGCTTTATTACACAGCTTTGTGGGGTTAGCAGCGGTGTTAATCGGCTGGTCCGGCTATTTGGTATCAGATAAAACCACATTTAGCGGTGCTGCGCATGTGATTCATAATATAGAACTTTATTTAGGCATTTTTATTGGAGCAATTACATTTACCGGCTCAATTGTCGCCTTTGGTAAATTACAGGGCACGATTTCTGGTAAACCCTTAATGCTTCCCTTTCGCCATTTACTGAACTTAGGCGCATTGCTGATTACCATTTGGTTAGGTATGGAGTTTGTGCCTGCCGGTTACAGCGGTACCAGCACTTTCTATTTGTTGATTATGACCATCATTGCATTACTGCTAGGAATTCACCTGGTAGCTGCCATTGGTGGGGCTGATATGCCTGTGGTCATTTCAATGTTAAATAGTTATTCAGGCTGGGCGGCAGCGGCGACAGGATTTATGCTGGCAAACAATTTGTTGATTGTTACCGGTGCCCTGGTTGGCTCATCGGGTGCTATTTTGAGTTACATCATGTGTCGTGGTATGAACCGCTCCTTTATTAGCGTTATTTTAGGTGGTTTTGGTACTGATGAAGGGGCGATGGTAGCCAGTGTTGAAAATGATCAAGGTGACCCAGTTTCCATTAGTCATGCCGAAGTAGCAGATTACCTAGCTGAAGCTAAAAATATCATTATTGTACCAGGCTTTGGTATGGCCGTTGCCCATGCCCAAATGGCTGTTAGTGAGCTGACTGAAAAGCTTCGTAAACAAGGTAAAAGTGTCCGCTTTGGGATTCATCCTGTCGCAGGTCGGCTACCTGGTCATATGAATGTATTACTGGCAGAAGCGGATGTCCCTTATGATATTGTTCTGGATATGAATGAAATTAACAGCGACTTTCCAGAAACAGATGTCGTATTAGTGATTGGTGCTAATGATACTGTTAACCCAGATGCCGTTGAAAAACCAAGCTCTCCCATCGCTGGTATGCCAGTATTAGAAGTGTGGAAGGCAAGAAAAGTTGTTGTCTTAAAGCGTTCAATGGCTTCTGGTTATGCCGGGGTAGCCAACCCACTGTTTGTCAAAGACAACGCCCGAATGCTATTTGGCGATGCTAAAGATAGTGTACAGGCCGTATTAAGGGATTTAGCAACAGGAGTTTAATTGATACCAAGAGTAAGCTCACTATAGTGAGCTTACTCTTGGTCGATCGGCTTAATCTCTTTAGCACAGCGCTGCCGAAATTCTGCATAAGGTAAAGGCGGTGAAAAATAATAGCCCTGGTATAGATCACACTGATGCTCCTTTAAAAAAGCGAGCTGCCCTGACGTCTCAACCCCTTCTGCCACAATTTTTAGTTGTAAATGTCGAGCCATAGAAATAATCGTCTCCACAATCACTTGATTACTATTGTCATGCAATACCTGGTCGATAAATGACTTATCTACCTTTAACTCGTCCAAAGGCAGCTTACGCAAATAACTTAACGAAGAATACCCCGTGCCAAAATCATCGATTGAAAAACGAATCCCTAACTCCCTAAGTTTTTCCATTTTCTGCACGGTGTCTTGCAAATTATCCAATACCAAACCTTCTGTTATTTCAAACATTAAACAATTACCTGGCACCTGGGTTAACTCAAGGATATTGATTACCTCTGGAATAAAGTCAGGGTGATAAAATTGATAAGGGCTAATATTAACCGAAAAGTGTTCTACAGAACATCCCGTAGACTCGGCTTGCCAAAAATGGACTAACTGGCACATTTGTCGAATCACCCACATACCTAGTGGGTAAATAAGTCCTGTTTCTTCAGCATAAGGAATAAAATCAACGGGTGAGACAATCCCTCGCTCCGGGTGTAGCCATCTGACTAATACCTCTGCTCCCACCACATGCCCATTATCAACCGACACTTGAGGTTGAAAGTATAAAATTAACTGCTCCGTTTTAATTGCTTGGCGCAATTCATTATGCAACTGTAAGCGTTTATCTGCTTCTTGTTGCATATCATCTGAGAAAAATTGGATGGTGTTACGACCAGCCTCTTTAGCACGGTGCAACGCTGCATCAGCTCGCTTCATTAAATCAATAGGATTATCTGCAGTAAATGGATAGGTGGCTATACCAATGCTGCCTGTAATATGAAAGTTTTCACCTTCAATAATAAAAGGATTATGCAACTGTTCCAGTAAACCAATCGCTAATTCTGTTACCTGTTGAACCGCATAATCACTATCGGTTGAAAAGCCTTCCAATAAAATGACAAATTCATCCCCTCCTTGTCTCGCAAGGGTATGATCTTCTTCCATGACCAAAGTTAAACGTTCTGCCACTTGTTTGAGTAACTCATCACCAATCTGGTGACCACGGGAATCATTAATCGTTTTAAAGTGGTCTAAATCAACTATTAGTAAAGCGCCCACTAAACGTGTACTTAAGGATTTTAAACACTCGCTTTGTAACTGTTCGTTCAAATACCGACGATTAGGCAATCCCGTTAAACTATCAAAAAATGCCAGGCGCTGAATCTCCGCTTCAGATTTCAATCGCTCTGTTAAATCTTCAAATGTCGACACATAATGGGTTATTTGATCATATTTATTTTTTACTGCTGTTATCGTTTCCCACTGCGGATATATTTCTCTATTTTTTCGTCGATTCCAAATTTCTCCCTCCCAATAGCCTTGCTCTGCCAGAGATTTATCAATGGTTTGAAAAAACTGATCATCATGTTGGCCAGATGATAATATGTTTGGGCTACAGCCAGTCACCTCTTCACTGTCATAGCCAGTAATTTCAGTAAATGCATTGTTAACCCGCAAAATTTTATGTTGATGATCAGTAATCATAATTGCTTCATGCGTTTCAAACGCAATAGCAGCCAACCGCATTTCAGATTCAGCATGAACCCGCTGGGTAATATTATGATAAGAGGCAACAGCCCCTAATTTTTTTCCTGCGGCATTAATGAGTGGATTACTACTGGCCAATACCACAATGGGTTGCTGACTATTCCCAGCAAAAACCATTTCTAAATCATTGACCTGTTCACCATGCAAAGCGCGAAATAACGGCAACTGACTTAATTCCATAGGCGTTTTGCCATCAGCCTGATACACTGGGTAATGCTCTAACCATTTTTCTGGCGGCAGCCGTTTAAAAGACAACCCATAGTTATTCTGCAAGCTTTTATTAAATAATGTTAAAATGCCTTCTCGGTTGCATACCGCTATGCCATCTACAATATTATCTAAAATTGTATTAAATAATGCCTGTTCTTCCATTAATGCAATTTCAGAATTTTTTCGCTCAGTGATATCTTGCGCAAATACCACGAAATAATCTGGTTTACCCGATAATGTCCTGACACATTTAGTATTCACTGAGACATAAACCACCTCATCACCACTACAGCACATGCGCTTGTCTAAAGTATAACTTTCCCACTCTCCTGCTAATACCTTGCGTAATAATTGACGCTCTGTTTCTCGGTCATCTGGATGGGTTAACTCAAACCAATCTTGCTCCATCATTTGCTCGGGTTGATAATGAAGAATTTCACATAAGCGATTATTAAATTCTTGCCAGTGCATATTGGGTTTAATAATTGCCATCCCGATCAGCCCCGATTGTAAAAAATCATCAAATCGAACTTTTCGCTCTGCCAATTCTGTCATGTTCCGACGCACTTCATGGGCTAATAAATTTAAGGTGCGCCCCAGTTTATTAAACTCTCGGCTTTCATTTAATTGTACATGAACATCATAGTTACCTTTACCCACTCGCTTTGCCGCTTCAACTAACACTCTGATTGGATGAATAACCCAATAAGACAACCCCCATAACAATGCCAGTGCCGTCAGTAGGCCAGCCAACAATAATACGACAGCATGCGTCCAAAAGTTATACCAAACTTCTTGATGGAGCTGGTTTAAATCATACTCTACATACAGAACGGCTAAATGGTTGGAACGCAATTCATGGTCCCGCAACCCCAACTCAACTGGTACATACCCTTGCAATAAACGTTTTTTTTCATTTTTCACATAAACTGGTTTATATTGCAGTTGCACCATTGCGAACTGACTAATATCAAAGTTAGGTAATACCGACATCACCAATTGATCTTTCCAAGCAAAACGTGTGGCATACAAAATTTCTTTGCTGGGTGTTATCAGCGCTAAACTATTAAATTCAGGGTAAATACCAAAATAAACTAAAAACTCTTCTGCTTCCCGCCAGTCACCATCAACAAATGCTTCTGACATTTTTTGCTGCAGTAAGGTAATTTCTCGCTTAACCTGACCTAAAACTTCTGCTTCTTTCTGATCCAGTGCATCACGAGCATTCCACAATAAAATACCGGTTATTAAAATGCCGAATAAAACCATCACAAATAGAGGAATGACCAAACGTAATGATAATAACTGGGCACTAGTGAACATCGTCTGTGGCTCCTAGCCATCGACTATCAATAATTTGATCAATCAGCAAGATTCTTTGGCTTAACCCATGGCTTAACATAACCCTTTGTAATGACTCTACGGTAAGTCTGACAATGGGCGGCTCACCAATCAGTAAACGCTGGTTGTCTTCCAAGCCCATTATTTTGGTTTTTTTATAGAGCTGCTCAATTGTACCAGTGGAAATCGTCATTCGAGGGGCAATTAAATTAATAGCATGCCGTTGATTATAAGTAAGATACTCCACCGCTTTAAAATAGCCTGCTAATAAGTGCTCAATAGACTGCTGGTATCGGTCAATCACATTTTCCCGAACCACCAATACTTGCATAATCTTATTTGCCATTTGCGAACTATCAAACTGCACCGTTGCTCCAAGTCGCTCTAATCGAGAAAGTAACGGCTCAAAGGTTACCACTCCATCCACTAAATGGCGGTTATAAGCATTAATATGTTCATTCTGGTTAATGGGGATTAAACTGATTTCTTTAAAATCAATACCCGCTTTCACTAAGGCTTGCTCAAGCAGCCAGATACTTTCAGCACTTTGGCTGGAACCAATCCGCCGCCCTTTTAAGTCAGCTATTTGCTTAATAGAAGGTCGAGTGACTAAGGCATTTGCCCCATGAGAAACGGATAGTACTAATACCACTTTTACGGCTAGCTCCGATTGCAGCAGTTTAATCACTTCGTCTAAATAAAGAATGGCCGCTTCAATGGTTTCAGAACGCAATGCGTTCATTACCTGGCTTCGTGAAGTTAACTCAACTAAATGAATAGGCGCTTGATCAAAATACCCCAGTTCTCGCGCAAGAAATAATGTCTCATTACCAATATCCACCGTCGTACCTACTCGAAGGTGAGTCTGAGGTGGTTTGCAGGCTAACAATAAAAATAAGGGTAGCAGTAGCCACAGCCACCGAACAATTACTGCTGTAATGCGGCACATGCTATGCATAGGTAACTTAATTTATAGCAATTTAATCGATAGTCACTCAATCTATTTTACTGTCTGACAGATTCCACTAATTGTAGCAGTCGCAGCTAGCGGTGTATGAGGAAAGTTCTGGAGTGAAATAAGTAATGGGGTTGGAAGAGATCAGCACAGAGCCTGTCAACAGACCCTGTTAGCATAATCATACACTAAATTTCGATATTAGCTGACTTGGGGTAAACGCTGATGATAATCATAAAACTGGCGGATTCCTGTTTTGCCCATGTATCGTTGTAAGGTTTTTTCAGGTACTGCCAGTAAATCGACAATAATCAAGCCATCCAGCGCGTCATTAAAATCTTTATCCACATTAAAACAAACCAGTTGGCCATTCAATTTCAGGTATTGTCTGAGTAAAACAGGAATGCCTTTATCTCCCTCAATGCGATTAATCAACTTAGATAATTGCTGAATATCTGCCAGCCCTTTTAGTAAAGCTGGTTGCCAGCAGTTTGACTTATACTTGGGTAAAGGATTGGTCGGTTTAACAAATCCTGCCATCACTTCATGTTTATGGAATGCAGAAAGACAGCGAGCCATTAAATGACGTGAAAATTCTTGGTAATCACTGCTGATACTGACCGGGCCAAACAAGGTTTTATATTGAGGATTATGTGCTACATAGGTGGCGATACCTTTCCATAATAAAAACAAGGGAGCCAAACTTTTTTGGTATTCAGCACAAACAAAAGATCGCCCAACTTCCAGAGCTTGACCTAGCTTATCCAAAAACCGTTGGTCATACTTGAATAAACTGCGGGTATAAAGGCCTGCCAAACCTTGTTTTTCTCTCAGTTGATCTAACCGGCCTAATCGATAAGCGCCAACGATTGCCTGCTGCTCTGGATACCAAATAAACAAATGCAAGTAGTATTGATCATACTCATCGAGATCGGCTGACTCTCCAGTTCCTTCACCAACCGCTCGAAAGGTTAGCTCTCGTAACCGGCCAATTTCTGGTAAAACTGTTGGTAGCTGATCGGCTGAAGCACAATAGACTGTAAACTCTCCATTATCTATCAGCAGGCAGCTATCAGGCAGTGCCGCCACATTCTGTGCTAAAGCTGCTCTAGCTTGGGGTTGAGCAATAGGCTGAGGGCTATGAGCAGGTTGTTTATCTATTTGGCTAGCACGAGCATGTGTATGCGCCAACAAATAGGTATTCATTCGCAAATACTCAGTAAGCGCTTGGTCAGAGTCCAGTGCAGTAACCTCTTTAAAGGGAATTTGCTGGCCAATATGTAATTCAATGGTGCGGTTTTTCTTATTAATCATTTCACGAACTAACAAGCCCGTTCGTAAATTAGCATTTATCATTCCTGCGGCATGAAACAGCCAACTGTTTTTACCTGAAATATAAATTGGGGTCACCGGTGCTTGAGTGCGCCGCATAATAGTCGCCACTAATCGGTTCCATGGCCGATCAACTACTTGCCGCTCTCTGACGTTAAACGTAGACACTTCACCTGCGGGAAAGATCATCAACAAGCCGCCCTGGCGCACCCAGTCCAAAGCCGCTTTTAATCCTTTACGGTTACGCCGTTGGCTATCAGCAGTGGCAAACACATCCACACCAATAAAAGCCTCTGCTAACTCTGGGATTTGTTGCAACCAGTGGTTAGCCATAATCTTTACATCAGGCCGATAACGCAGCAGTAAATGCGCTAAAATCACCCCTTCAATCGCACCAAACGGATGGTTAGCGACTACAATGCCAGCACCTTCACAGGGAATACTTTCAATTTGTCCTTCCACTACACTGTAGTCTACCCCCAGTGCATCAAGGGTATAACCTGCAAATGCAACAGGGTCAGCAGAGTGCAGTTGCTGATGGCGGCGCTGATAAAGCGTATCTAAATAACGTAGTCCAGACAGGCGCTCTAATACACCTTCCACAATTCCTAACCGAGTCAGCTTAGGCAGCTGAAAAGGTGTCACTTGCTGCGTCATGATTTCTCCTCCCTGGAGAGCAACTTGCTAACCAGCAGGTCACTATCCATACAACAGTTATCAATGCTTGGCAAACAGATGATTGCCTTCAATCCATTCCCAGATCGCAACGATAATGGCGCAAGTAAATACGATACATGCATTAATAAACAGTAATCCACCATCATTACCAATCACGTCTCCCTGGGCATTAAACTCTGGCATATATATACCTAACGGTGTAAACAGGTGAAAAAAGATCGCGCCAGACATCACTCCCGCTGCCAGCCCAGCACCTAACAGCCTGATGGCAGGGATAAATAACATAATCGAAGCAATCAATTCTGCGATACCCACCCCATATGCACCAAAATCTGCAAACCACTGAAACCCTGACCATTCACCTAGCACACCAAAAATATGTTGCGTCTCATAGGCATCTGAGAATTTAAAAAATAAAGATTGCACAAATATGAAAGCAATATATCCACATAGTAACCATTTGATGTAGTGACGTTTCATAAAATATTCCAACTGATTCTCGGTGTATTAACAGGTTATTGGCTAAACAGTTCTCGCTTGAGAGAGTGCCGCTAATTAGACTCGTGACTTTCTGTTATTTGTGAACCATGGTTAAGGTATCACTTAACCATGGTGTGAATTAATAAATTTTGGTGCTAGCTCGAATAGTTCATCAAATATCAATGATCTTTAATATCCGAGCTCAAGCCTGTTGATGTCTGCTCGAAGGGTAATTTTATTCTGCAAGTAGTTTAGGCCAGTTTTTATCGCCTTTGACAACAAAACCTGGGATATCTTTCAGCCACTTCTGTTGTACATCATCATCGTAGTTCAGATACAGCTTACCATCTACAATTTTCCAGTTTTTAGGATCAGCAGAAGCTCGTGAATTTTTTGCTGCTACTGCCCACGCACAAAATCCACCATATTGGGGAGCATATTTTTCTGGGCTTTGTTTAAATAAATCAAGATGTTCCTGACTAGCAAAAAACCAATCTGCACCTTGATAGGTATACTTATACTGACTTTTACCTTTTACTGGTTTTCCTTGGGTGAAATAAGCCACTGTATCATAGCCGCTTACCGCTTTATTACTAAAAAATCCAGTGTAAATAGCATCCCCTGCCAGTGCAGAATTAATCCATAAGCTAAAAAGCACTACTAGCCATCGTTTCATGTCGTTACCTCTCTTTACGTTGATAAAACCTACACTTCGCGAATGATTTTTATACCCCTAGGGCCTCATCACTCGATGGCCTCGCCTAAGTTATCCTTCGCTGTGAGTACATACCTAGTAATTTTTATACCTAAAAATAGCTCATGTCTGAAAAGAATAATTATTCAGTTGCTGGATAATTAGCTACCAGCATTTTTTCTTTTTTATAAGCTTGCCATAAAGCTTTCAGGCTTGGCGTTTTAAAGCCTCGTTGCCGATTAATCGCGCCTATTTTAAACAGGGTTTTATACTGATAAAAAAGGGCTTTATAGACATCCTTTAAGCTAGCGCTACGGTCCCAGATATGGGTTGCCTCACTACTGGCACCATTAATTTCCACAATCTTAAAATCACGGCCTTGCTTAAGTAACTCAGCATCTTTGAAGCGTACGTCAAGCCGACCATAATAAAACTCATCAATATCCTTGGTTATTTCATCCAGTTTGGTCGTTAACTCAGGGGTAATTAACTGTTTACCATCCCGAAAAATTGAGCCACGACTATGACTTCCAGCAAATGCTAAACGAAATGGTTGCCCCTTAGGTAATATTTTATCAAGATGCTGTTGATGTCGAGTCAAATAAAGATGAGCAATTTTACCCGCACGCGGGTCCGATTCAATTAGCGTGCGTAAATTATCCGTGCCATTCCCAAAAACATAAGGTGCATATTTTAAGGTAATAGAAAAAATCTGCCCTTTTTCTTCGCCTGGATAACGGATATAAAATATGCCAGCTTCAGCTTCATAAGGCACAAGTTCTTGTAAAATTAAGCTAGCTTGGTTGGGAAAGCCCTCTATATAATCCGCTAACTGTTGTTGGTTCCTGACAATTCTCACTCCAACGCCTCGACAGCCAATATCCGGTTTGGCAATTAATGGAAATGGCATTCCTTGATCAGCCAACATGTCAACTATCTGTGCTGCCTGCTCACTCGTGGCTATTTCTTTATCGATGATGCTAGAAACAGCTGGCGCAATAAATGGTTTCGCTTCCCCTTTAGCTAATTTAAATACATCACTTTTCGCCTCACCTACCATACCACCCAATGGAATTTTTGGATTGGCAATGAGTGGTAAATTCACCGAACGGTACCGAGCGGCTAATAACAACCATTGTACCACTACCGGTAAATAAACCAGCTGAGTAGGCCAAAACTCAAAAAATGATGTCGCTTTGCCTGATAAATCTAAGGGAGGCATCCCAGGATGCACAGGTCGATTCGAAAAGGTAGGGTTCACAGCCTGTTCAATCAGGGCATTTTCATAAACCGGCGCATTCGTCACGAAACCAGCTCCTTAATCATCGTTTGTTGGGATTTCCGGCGCGACCACCAAATTAATAGTAGTGCGATTGGAATCAGCCCCCACTTTGCGTGCTCAAACCAGCCTTCAAATAATTCACCAAATAAATAAAAGCCAGCAAATATCAATACCGTCCATGCCAAGGTAGCCAGTGAAATTGCCAGACAAAAGGTTGCCAATGATAATTGATACAACCCACAAGCCACATAGCCAGGAAAACGTAATCCAGGCAATAAACGACAAATTAAAATTTTTACTAATAGCTGATCAGCCAACCAACTGCCAAACTGCTTCACTCTCGGGCGGCTTGCAACATACCGTTGTGCCCATTGATAACGACGGGCTAAACGCCCTAGTCCATATAAGCCTAAGTCACCACTCCAGATCCCAATAAATGCAGCCGTCATTCCCCAACTGATAGGAAGATAGCCATCCAGTGCTAACAACGCCGCTAAAATAATTGCTACATCTTCTAGTAAATAACTGATCAGCACGAGCAAAATAGCAAGTGTTAGCGGCTGCTGAGAGATAGCTAATAGTGTTTCTAGCATGGAAACAAACCTTCAAATTGCCTGTGCCAACAATAGATATTCACTTTAAATCTGTCTATGAGTAGTAACCTCAAATGCATAAGAAGTGAATTACCCACAGCGGTTACAAATGCCTCACTAGTTATACAGACCAAACTAATATGCAAATTATTTCACAGAGTTATGAAAGTAGTGAGTTATTATATGCAATTTTAGCTATAACCACAGCATTTCTTGGCTGACGTTCTCGTTGGAAGTGCTAAATAAAGCTAGACTAGAGTGATGCACACACAAAATAAGGTAACTACTTTTTTACGCATGAACCATTAGCAGCCTATATAAAATGCATAGTGAGTTGAAATATTTTGATTCATTTTTAGGTCTCAGTAGGTAAGTTGGCGGACAATACTAAGCTGATCATCAAATTAACCAGACACTATTCTGATTAATAACCTTGAGAAGCAACAACACTACTATTTTAATTTTTTAATACACATTTTGTTAATAGCAAGATGTGAAGCAATAACTTTTTATAGCCAAAGCGAATGGCTTTTAGGGGCGACCGTCGAACAATGAAGCACCATGAGTTTATGTTTTTTTATAAATGCTTGGGGTGAAGAGCGACGACAACAAACCCTAAAAGTCATTCGCGAAGGGTATAGCAACACTAAACTGTCTCAAGGAGTGCTATGAAGGCAACAATTCAAGGTAGTCTTGCCGTATTAAACCAGGCATTTAGCCTAATCCAACAGTTGTCCATTGATGACTACCAAACCCCAATAGCCCCCTTAAACAGCTCCATTGGTCAGCATATTCGTCATGTACTTGATCACTACGCTCACTTACAACACTGGGAGCCAGGCAGCGTGCTGGATTATGATCAACGCAAACGAGGTACTGAGATTGAATCTAATCCAGCTGCAGCCTTAACACAGATTGTTTGCCTGCAAGAATGGCTCAATCGCTTATTGGATTTAGAAAATCAGTCTATGACTTTACGTAGTTTGGTTGTTGATAACCCCTCTCCGATCAGCTGCGCAACCAGTTTTCAACGAGAGCTCTTATTCAGTGCCAGTCACGCGGTGCATCATTACGCGTTAATCAGCGTTATTCTGAAGCTAAAAAAAATTCCTGTTGACGAGGCTTTTGGTGTAGCCCCTGCTACTTTAGAATATCAGCAACAGCCGTTGCGAAAGTTGTAAATTCAATGTGCACAATAAGTTGGCTAGTTCATAACGACCACTACGAAGTTTTTTTTAATCGAGACGAACAAAAAAGTCGTGTTGCCGCACTGCCCCCTCAGCTCGTTAATCACTCCCCCACCCTTAGCTTAATGCCCATTGATCCTGTAGGAGGGGGTAGCTGGCTAGCAACAACGGAGTATGGACAAGTTATCGCACTACTCAACCTCTATCAGGCAGATATAGGGGAAATATCATCAGAACAGCAAAGCCGTGGCCTGTTGGTTCATCAATTAGCCAGCTTTACTAATTGGCAAGCACAACAACTCTGGTTAAGGCAACTTGATTACAATTTATATCGCCCTTTTAGCTTATTTATTTTTACTCCTACCTGGCACAGTAACAAGCAACTAAAACAACTGCTAGTTCATCAGTTCGACTGGGATAACCAAACCCTTCAGCAACAGCAGCCTAAACAACCCTTTTTTAGTTCGTCTTCCGTTGCCACCCAAGCCGTTTTAGCTAACCGCCATGCTTGCTATAAAGCACTAGGGTATGCTTCAGGCACCCCAACTCCTATTCAAAGTAAGTCATCCCCATTAACCACTAGAGATTTATTACAATTACACCGGAGTCATCAACCCAGCGCATCGGCCTATTCCATTTGTATGCATCGAGAAGATGCCCAAACCGTTAGTTTTAGCCATATCAAAATCAATCAGCAGCAAACTGAGTTTGACTATTACCCTGATTCTCCCTGCCAACCCCATGAGCCGCAACGATTTCAACTAAAATGCCAGGTTGCTGATATTCCCAATGCGTAAGGTATACAAAACACTACAATTTTATGACGAGAAAGTAATCATAATTTGAAACTATGAACTATAATTAGTCAGAGTAGTGTTACTTTAGAAATGCATTTTTCTGACGTGTAAATTTAAATTATGATGGCAGCACAATTACGACAAGAGTCGACCTATAATCCAGACCTTATGTGGGATTTATCTCACTTAGCTAACAGCCAGTTAGCCAGTGATTTTTTCCTACAAATCTCACATAGCTTTTGTATTTACAGCCCAGCAAGCCACAAACTCTACAGTCACTTTAATGTTGAGTCTGTTGATGATGGTGGTCGTCTCATCATTGAGCCAACCCCTTGTGCTTATGACAATACCTATCAATTCATTACACCGAACAGTATTAAAAATACAGGTATCATTTTGTATTCAGGGAAGTACTTACATCGTAATGGATATTACCTAGGCATACCCATTCATAAAGATGAATGTTTAAAACACTTTTCTCTTACCAAAGGTATTGAGTTTCTTAATCAAACCTTTATGGAAAATACTGGTGCACCATTTCTTCCTATAATCCTGAAGGGTGATTTGCAAGCCTTCAAAACTACAGCCCCCTACCTACACCTGCATCGAGCAGACATTGCCAGTATGCAAGAACTCTCAGCACTAGACAGAGGGGATTTATTTAATACGATTTTAGACCGATTCAGTCTTATTATTCATGCTGACAAAGCACAACATTAGTATTAGAAAATGACTACACTCGTTGTCATTTTCTAGGAAATTATAGAATGCTTACTCAGCATAATAAAAAATAACTACGCCCAAATAAATTTGGTCAAAATTCGACCTCAGATATTCTACTGATCGATATTTAAAACAGTGTTTCATCATCATTTTTTTTCAAAAATGCCTAAAGCTTGGCTTTTCAAACGGGGCAAATTAATTATCCTAGCGCTTCTCAAATCCTAAGCTTGAGCTTGGCGCTTAGTTGGAATTTGCGCAATGCTAATTGTCGTCCATACTGAGTTGTTGAGTGGCTTTTAACCTTGTGGTCAAAAGCTGTATGCCTAACGGGGGCGTCAGGCATGGTCGGTGCTTAGGCACCAGTCATTAATACCCAAGGATTTGATCGTATCCATTTACCTTAACTCAACGAGAATAAGGGGCATAAAATGCACACTAAAATGTTAAAGGCAGCTCTAGTTGTCACAACAATGGCCATTATGACTGGTTGTGCTTCTAGCAGTCGTGTTGATGCTATCGAAGCTGATCTTGCTGACGTGAAAGATCGCTTAGGTCGTGTTGAGGCAACTGCAAACAGTGCTGACGCTAAAGCTGATCAGATTTTAGAGAAATTAGATCGTATGAATCGTTCTCACTACAGCAAGTAATCAGCACCCGTTAGTGATACTTTTAAGGCTACCAGTAGGTAGCCTTAAAACCCTTCCAGAAACCACGCCATTATCATCTGACAGCCTTATAGGCAGAATTTCTCCTGCTTACACCAGCAAGCAACATTCTCATCTAGCTAAAACTTGCCCAAGCCTATTTCAGCTCAACCGTAATAATACGTTCAGGAAAATGTTCAAGAGAGCCAATAAAAAATGAAAGGCTGTACCCCTCATAGATTATTAATAGAGGCACACAAGAAAGAGAAAAGATAAGAGCACCTACGATGAGGTGCTTTAGAGTACCCAGGAAAGTCTTTAAGGAAGAGGTGGTACGTGGTTTACTTTTGTAGCAGATGTCTTTAAGTCAGCAGATACTTTCACTGGCATACCTTGTTGCTCAGTGAGAACATCTAAAATCTTTCGCTGATCAACCGTTGCCTTTTGCTCATCAATCACTTCAAACCAGCTTTCCAAGGCGCGATAGGGTGCTGCTTGATGATGCTGTTTTTTTTCAGACAGAGGCTCGTGGGCTTCCACATAAAATTCACCATTTAGCTTGCCAATTTTATAAGGCTCATGCATCACCCTAACAGGCGCACCTCGGTCGACCCAGTAAAATAACTCTTCAATATCATCAGGAAACAGTCGGATACAGCCATGGCTTACCCGCATCCCCACACCAAAATCCAAGTTGGTCCCATGGATTAAATAACTACCACGAAATCCCAATCGCAAAGCAAATTTGCCTAAAGGGTTATTCGGGCCTGGTGGAATGACATCAGGCAAAAACTCTCCTTTCATTGCCCGCTCTTGACGAATTGACTCAGGAGGTCGCCAGGAGGGGTTAGGTTTTTTCTGGGTAATCCTCGTTTTACCTAGTGGTGTTTCCCAACCCTTACGCCCAATTCCAATAGGGTAAACCATCACGACTGGATCATTCGGCGGATAATAGTAAAGCCGGAGTTCTGCCAGGTTAATGACTATTCCTTTACGTGGGCCTGGCGGCAAAATCATTTGTGTTGGTAACACGACTTCCGTTCCATCGCCAGGAACCCAAGCATCCACTTTAGGATTAGCTGCTATTAATGCTAAAAAGCCCACTCCTTCTTTTAAGGCTAAATCAGCAAATGTATCAGTATAAGTCGTTCTAATAATTCGCTGATCACCTACAACGTCATCACCATTTTCAGGTAAAGGAAAAGTCAGGCAGGCACCGAGCTGGGGCAATAGTATCAACCACCAGGCAGTCATAGCTCGCCGCCAGGCTTTGAAGCGCCCAATGCTTTTTAACCGACCAATCCAGACCCTGATTGGTATGATCAAGCGATTAATATGTTTCACTTGTTGACAAACAATGCTTACGCTTTGCATTGTGAAAAATCACCCTGGTTAGTTACATCAGTGAAAGCATTTTACTGATGCCACGTCTTTTTTCCGGGCATAATTCTTCAGTTTATGAAACAGATCAAAAATAATGAAATATTTAATTGAGTGATTATGGAAAGTCCTTAGAAGTAGTTATTCTTCCGATTTTTACAAAAGGGAGGCCTCATAGTCCATGTACCAACATAAAGCAACAGTTTTCCCTTATTTTATCCCTTATTCACTAACTGTACAGCTTGTTTAATATAGGTACATTATGCCAGTAAAAAAACATGCGAGAAAAGCTGTTTTTGTGTTTGCTACACAGAAAATACCACCTGCTACAAAAATAACTTTTACACAGTGACTACATACTGAGCCTAATAAAACGTCTATTTTATTGCAGTTGTTTTACACTTTAAATTCACTAACCAACGACTCCAGGCGTTTGGCTAATCGCTCTACATGCTGTCCTGTATCTAAGCTACTTTGTGCATCACTTGCAGTACTCGAAGAAATGTCATTAATTCGGACAATACTGCTATTAATACCATCGGCTACCATTTGCTGTTCTTCTGCCGCCGCCGCCATTTGAGTATTCATTTCATTAATTTCTGAAACAGAGTTACTAATTTCACTTAAAGCTTCACTCAGCCGTTCAACCTGACTTTTATTGCCTGTTGCTCGCTCAACAGAACGATTCATCATTGCCACTGCCTCACGAGAGCCTGTTTGTAAACTTTCTATCATTTGCTGAATTTCTTGGGTTGCATCCTGAGTACGCTGGGCTAAGGTTCTGACTTCATCAGCAACCACCGCAAAGCCACGCCCCTGCTCACCTGCACGAGCAGCCTCAATAGCCGCATTTAATGCCAGAAGATTGGTTTGCTCTGCGATACTACGAATCACATCCAACACAGAACCGACTTTATCGCTATCTGCCTCTACTCGTTCCATAGTACTGGCTGTTTCCGATACTTCCTTAACCAGTGCTTCAGAAGACACGTTAGTTTCGTTGGCAATTTGAATACCCTCTTCACTCAACAAGTTTGCCCGATCCGTTGATTGCGCTGCTGAAGCCGCATTGGATGCAACCGTTTGTGCAGTAGCATTCATCTCTGTTGAAGCAGTTGCCACTTGTTGTGATTCAGACTGCTGTTGCATAACGCCATCAGCAGTACTTGCACTTAAGCTAGCCATTTTATTAGCCGACTGCTGCAAGTCCACCACTGCATCAGTAATATGTTTTACCGTATGATTAAACTTACTCAACATACCGTTAATAGCACTGGCAATTCGGCCCACCTCATCCTTAACATCCAGTTTTATTTGTTTGGTTAAATCCGCGTCTTGTTGAATAGATAAAATATTATCTTCTAACTTAGTAATGGGGTAAGTGAATAATTTAGAAACCACCATACTCAACAAATAGGCAAGGATAAAAAACACCACTACCACACCAATACTGACTTGAGTAATAAAAACCTGTAATTCATCGGCCTGTTCAAAGGCCTCCTCTTCATCAATTTCACTCATGATTGCCCAGTTCAACCCCTCTATGGCTAAAGGGCTATAAGCAGACAATACAGGTACATTGCGATAATCAGGAAAAATTTGAAAATCTTTTTTGCCAGCAATCGCCGCTTGGGTGCCTACTGTTTTTACCGGTTGCAGCCCTATGGTTGTTCCCTTGGATAAAATAGTATCAATAATTTTACGGTCGATTTTTGCCGCGACCAGCGCAGCTTCATAGCCTTTTGCATCCTCAATTAAAAACCGACTCATACTCCGCATGGTATAATCAGCACCTACTAAATAGGTTTCCCCTGAGTTTCCCAATCCTGTTTCCTTCCAATGTTTTTCATGGGTCATAATTAAATTAATGCGATCAATGGGCATCTGAAAAATTAACACGCCCAGCTTTTTACCTTGATCATAAATAGAAGTCGCAATAAATGATGCAGGATCTTCATAAGAGGGTGTATAACTGGCAAAGTCCGTTAAATGCACTTTTCGATCACTGGTATTAACTACACCTTTAAATGCTTCTCCTATACCTGAATTAGCATAAGGCCCACTTTTAAGAGAAGTGGTGTAATCTAATTCTTTAAAAACAGAATAAACAATATCGCCTGTCTCTGAGTCTACTAAAAAAATATCGTAATATTCAAAACGCTGGAGAAATTCACGAATATGAGGATGGTATTTAGCATGAGCTGTTGCATAGTTAGTATTTCCATCCAGCTTAATCAAGCTATCCTTCTCGCCTAGGGGGTTTGGATTTGCTTTAATAAAAGCATGTTGTAATGCTATAGAATCATCATCTAATTGATTAAATAAACTGCCAATTTCTTTTTTTGTACCACTATTTCGGCTTGCATATTGGTTATTATAGTCACCATCATAATACTGCTTGAGTTCAGATTTAAGTTTATTAATCTCTAACTCTCCAACCTCACTACGGTAATTGGCAAAGGCCGTTTTAAACTCCGCCATTGCATCAATAATCATCCGATCATTAGCAAAACTCAGCACTTGATTACGGATGGTACCAAAATACCGTTCAATCTGTTGTTTCTTTATTTCCCTAATAGAAACCAATTGCCCGTGAGCCTGGACCTCCAATGCATGACGCGCAGACTGATAACTTTGAAAACCTAATATAGAGGCTAACACGATGAGGGGAATTAAAGTAACACTCATGATTATGAGTGTTAATTTCATGCGAATACTTTTCATCGTCCACTACACCTTCTACTCAAAAGTGACAAAATCACTGACTGATGACTTTAGAATAGACGAACCCCATGAGTTTGCGAGCCCCTCCGCTGCTAGCTCACACGGGCTGTGTAGATGATGTAGTAAAGATAAAGAGCAGGCTAACCAAATTGTCCACTAACAAATGGATTCGTGCATTTTTCCTGACCAAATGTTGAATTAGGACCATGACCAGGAATAAACTCCACCTCATCACCCAGTGGAAATAATATTTGTGTTATAGAGTGAATCAATGCTTCATGATTGCCTTGAGGAAAGTCAGTTCGGCCAATCGAGTCAGCAAAAATAACATCGCCGACAAAGGCTAGCGCCGTAGGCTGGTGATAAAACACGACATGCCCAGGCGTATGACCGGGGCAATGCAGTACATTCAGTTTTTCTTCCCCCACTGTTACTTGATCACCCTGCTGTAACCACTGGTCAGGGGTAAATGCTTCCACTGGTGGAAAACCAAACATTTGGCTTTGCTCAGGTAAACCATCTAACCAAAATTTATCCGCAATATGAGGACCAATAACAGGTACTTGAAAATGGCGAGCAATCTGTTGAGTAGCTCCTACATGATCCAGATGCCCATGGGTTAATAATACTTTTTCCAGCGTGACGCCAGCTTTTGCTACAGCGGCAATTAATCGTTCTGTCTCACCGCCTGGATCAATAAGTGCTGCTTTACTGGTCGCTTCACAAATAACCAGTGAACAATTTTGCTGAAAAGGTGTTACAGGGTGAATTTGGTATTTTAACATGCTCAATTACACTATTGTTTTTTCTCAATCAGGCTTCAACTATTCGTTAACATGACTATTTTTTAGCTGGGCCCATTAATGCAAGGCTAGCAGTAGCAGCACTAAAGGCACCGCCAATCATTTTTTCGAAAAGTATAAGCGGCTATGTTTTCTTGATCTATCACTCTCTACAAACAAGTTACCAACGCTTGCGATTGCTTTTGGGTTTAAAGCCAGCAGGCTTGTCTTTAATCCAATCAATAAACCCGGTAATCTCCTGGCAGTTTAATAGTGCTTCCCGGCTATTGTATTGCAAGCCTAAATCCCGTTCACTAAAAGAGGTATGAATATGGGAGTGACAAGGGCGACATAACCACAATATACGGTTCGTCATTTCCTGGCGGCTAAAACGCTTAACAAAAATTTTTCGGCGATGATGGGTACGGGGAATTAAATGATGCCGAGTGAGTGTTTCTGCTCGCTCACATAACTCACAATGCGATGGTTTACTTAAAAATTGGCTAACAACCTGATTCATAATTGTAGATTTTATGGAGTGATGATTGACCTGAAAGTCAGATTAATTCTGCCATCAGGGATTTTTTTTATCGAACGCTTGGGTACTTGGTGTTGCCAATATTGCTGGGTGGTTCCCGCCATGACCAGACAACTCCCAGCGGCTAAAGTCATCACCACGGGTTTAAGTCCATTGGATTTATAGTGCTTATGACGCATAACAAAGTCACGCTCAGCACCAAAGCTAACGGAAGCAATTAATGGCCGTGGACCTAGTTCTGGCTCATCATCACTATGCCATCCCATGCTGTCAGCCCCATCTCGGTAGTAGTTTAACAGCACACTATTAAATGAAGTATCAATGGCGTGCTCTACCACCCGCTTAATGTCTAATAAAACCGGACACCAGGTTAACGGTTTAAGTTGCAACCCAGAATAACTATATTCAGCCTGCTCATCTCCATACCAGGCAGTTAATCTAGGCTGATAACACTCACGACCAAATAGCTTGATTTGTGTTTGCTGCCACTGGATATGATTCATTGACGACAGTTGTTGAAAATAGTCCGCTGCCAGTGCCTGAGAAAATAACGTAGGAATATACCACACACCGGCATCAATAAGAGGGAGCGAGATAATATTAGGGCTGGTTAAAGCAAGTGACAACGGTTTCATTTCACTATTATCGCTAAGTTCATAATCGTAGGCTAGGGCCTGTTAACACTATTTGAATCACCACTGCCGGAGACTATTTTTTGTCCAGCAAGGCACAATGAGTGCTGTGTAGTCACTCTACATAAATGACTTGTAGCACGGCTGGGCGAAAAAATAATCTCGGCCCGAAGGGTTATGGCTGTAAAAGTTCAAATAGTGTTAACAGGCTCTAGTGCAGTATTCTAATAGTACCCCTGTAGCCAATTGACCTGAAGTAGCTCATATGAAAATCACTTTTTTAGGCACCTCAGCCGGAATTCCCACCAAGCAGCGAAATGTAACAGCTATTGCTGTACAACCACATCAGCAAGCAGACTGGTGGCTAGTGGACTGTGGGGAAGGCACCCAGCACCAATTGTTGCATACCTCACTTAGTCTGAGCCGATTGACAACGATTTTTATCACCCATTTACATGGCGATCATTGCTATGGTTTACCTGGTTTGTTAGCCACACGAGCGTTACAAGGGGGTAGCCAAAATATACCTCTGACACTCATTGGTCCTGCTGGGATAAAAGCATTAATAGAGGGAATCTGCCACCATACCCAGCTATACCTTAACTATCCACTCACTATTATTGAAGTCAACTCAATTCCAACGACATTAACAATCGATCAACATCAAATTGATGTAGTACCCATGGAACATAACATTACCAGCTACGGTTATTTGATTTCTCCGCCCGATATTCCCGGTCATCTTGATGCGGCCAAAGCTAAAGCACTTGGTATCCCTCCTGGACCAATTTATCAACAACTGAAACAAGGCAAACAAGTCATACTTGAGGATGGACGAGAAATTGATGGTAGTGATTTGCTTTCTCCTACAACACCGGCCCCCAAAGTGCTGATTGCTGGGGATAATGCTAATCCACAACAACTATTACCTTGGCTCAAGTCAGTCTCACTATTAATACACGAGTCAACTTTAACCGAACCAGAATTGCTGAGGTTGGCAACCACTATTCATCACTCAACCGCTGCGGCTGTCGCCAAAGTAGCCAATCAAGCTAAATTAGCTAATTTAATTTTAACCCACTTTAGCGCTCGTTATAGAGATTCAAGTAACCAAGGAAAGCTAACGATCAACGATATCCGACAAGAAGCCAGTAAGCACTTTCATGGCCAACTGTTTTTAGCAGAAGACTGGCAACAGTACACTCTCACCACTGAAGGTAAACTACTGTTGACTCAGCTCATTCAAAAACCAAATAACACTCCCGCCATTAACTGCTGAAAATTTAATCAAATACTCTATTAATATCCAATTAAAATGATTTTTAGGCATAACTTTGAATCAAGAAGCGCCATGAAACTATAAATAATAGATGATTGAGATAAGGGTAGTTAAATCCCCCTCAGTAATTGCTCCTGTATTACTCTAATTACTGGTACATCGTCAGGTGGTTAAACTGCCTGACTTTTTATCTAGAAAAATCGTTAATCTGTTATTTTGTAAATATTCTCATCAAAGCAAACAACATCAGCCAGACCAATTCTTTTCAAATAGTAAAAGGGCTTGTAATATCGTGCTCAATCATATAGAAACGTATGGCATTGGGTGAAAATGATCACTTAAAAAAATAATAACAAAAGGCCCCAACACTATGGCTAAACATTACCAGATATTTATTCATGATAACCACCCATTATTCCGAGCTGAACTTATTCGCGTCATCAAGTCACAACTGACCCAAACAACCTTATATGAAGTTGATAATCCATTACTATGGCTTAGTAAAATTAAGCGTTTGCCAGGCAATAAGCTACTGTTATTGGATATCTTAGCCGATGGAGGCTATGGGCTAGCTCATATTTATTACCTGAAACGCTATTCTCCACAAATAAAAATTATTGCTATGACCCCGACCAATAATGCCGATTCAACGGCAGCAAAAGCCTACTGGTTAGGCGCTAATGGTATTTTCCCAAAAAAATCAGGGGCAACCCAGCTCATCCAACTTATGCATAATATTAAAAACCATGGGCCCACCCCTAACTATAATCAACAAATTACGCCAGAAGAACGAGAACAACTCAGCTTTATTTGTGATCGGCTAAAATTGTTGTCTATCCAACAGTACAAAGTGCTGATATTACTCACTGCAGGCAAAGTTAACAAACAAATAGCGCAAGTACTTGGTGTTGCAGAAGCGACAGTTAAAGCCCATCTAACCAGTATTTTCAAAAAATTAGGTGTACGAAATCGCACTCAAGCAATCATTACAATGAAGATATTACAAAGCTATTTGATCAATAGGCCTTCATTTCAAACTGCTTAAATAATACGCTTCAGCCAACTCTTTTGACTATTTGAGATACTGCTAATAATCTAAGTTCTTAGCAGTATCTCACAATTGCGACGATATCCGCTAAAGTCACCATCACTCCTCATAGACCACTATACAGTTGCCAGTTCTAAAGCCGATTCACAACTCAAATCAGCCAGTGTGATATAATAACTGAGTTTAAAGATTGCCCATCAATAGGGCTGATGGTTAAAAACTAACTACTGAGTTATAAATAAGTAATGCGCTTTGGCTATAATAAGCGACAAGTTAAAAAGTCAGGATGTAAATTGTGAATAGTGTTGGATTAAGGTTCTTATCTCTCACCGCGTTAGCTACTCTCGCCGGGTGCTCTCAACTCCCCTCCCAACTCAGCTCAAGCGAAACAATCTTTCTTCACCTTAATCAACGAGTACTACTTAACCAGCAGCTCAATCAATATAGCAACCAAGCCCCAGTATTAGAGTATATTCAAACCTGCACCATTCAAACAGGTCAAACCCAACTATGCGGATTTGCTTATAGTGACCATTTAGAAAACTATTTGATTATTGAAGTATGTCCATCAAGACAATTAATAAGCCAGCAGCCTAATCGTCCACTTGACCCTTATGAAGGTATTTATACGATTACTCCTGATGGTACTGTGACCCATTACCCTTGGTATAACAAGCAATTTAATCGTTGGAGTTGCCTGGCTAAGCGGGGTGATTCCAGTGAAGAAGCCAAATATGGGGTTATGTTAGGCAACAGCAAAAATAACATTCAAGCTATCGGTTATCGCTATCAAATAGAATCACAACAAGGCGTTCATCAATTACAAACAACACCAGATGGAAAATTAACTGCTATAAATCAATAAAAATTTAATAGAAAAGCTGTTTGTTAAGTAAGTGCGATATAGCAATATAAGGCGGGGAAAATATACACTAACCTATAACTGCCAGGTTAGTGTTATATAAACTAGTTTGACATTACTCACAATAAAGCCAGCAAGATTAGCGACAGACAAATAGAGTTGCATTGACGCTCCCCTGCTTACTTTAACTTAAATTGAGTATATTCACCTAAAGGGCACCATAAACTTGCTATGGGTGAGCTGCCAAAAGCACGGTGGTTATCGGAGCCACCAGACCACTCCGACACCACTCGTTGGGTTTGTCTTTTTTTACTAGCCCGTTTTGCTTTATTAGATTTTTCATGAACACCACCTTTTTTCAATAAAGGCGATATTGCAATAGGATTTCGCCAGCTAATTTTTCGTTTAGCCATTGTGTTTCCCTCTTCACTTTAAGGATTAATTGTTTACCGACTGATACGACATATTAATCATAACTTCATAAAAATAATGACCGTTATGATTACTTCTTTTCAGACCATAAATTTAAGGCAAAACAAATCCATTAGGGTTTAAAAAACTATAACCCCAAACGGTTAAATTAGGCTTCGATACATACAACCGTTTATTACAAACCGAAGATGTTCAACCCTGTATTATGGCCTTGAAAAATTAAAGGCATATGCTTCCTTAGCCTTTTCACATAAAAAGCAGTTTTAGAAAACTCAGCCTAATGACTGTGGAGATTTTAATCAGCTATTTTTTAGCTTATATAAACAACAGTTGACATTCTAATGTATACCTAAAACATGAGTATTAAAAATACCCAGCAAAAAGTAGCTACATCAAAGCCTAAACCGCTAATGCCCAGATTGCTTAATGACAAGATAAAGACAAGTAAACACTGCCACCAACTAGCAGTTTTAATTGCTAAGGTCATCTAGACCGACACTTGCTACTTGCCTTAAATTTAAGACATAAAAAAACCTGGCCTTGGCCAGGTTTTCTGGCTTGGGCAGTTACTGTTACCGCCCAAGCACAAAGATGTACTCAAGCAATCACAAAGCTGACTGATCGCAACCTGTAAACTTAATCATGAGTACACCTCCTATATTCATTCAAAAAATCTTCAATTTCATTGACTAGCACCGTAACTGTAACAAGAATTGTGTAACAGCAACGTTCTTAACTCAGTGCAGAGTTGATAATTCTAATACTACTTAAAGTTATGTCAAGCATTTTTTTCTATACAATAATTATTTTATTTTAGCTTACGTAGTTTTACATACTCATCATTTTTGCTGATTAGCCTGAAGCCAGCCATCAATATTAGAGCTTATATACCCAATGCGAAGGGTTTTAGTGACGAAGCCCATTGAAATAGGTGACTGGGGTGAGAAGCAATGATAACAAAACCTAAAAATGATTCGCGACGGGTCTACTAAATCAAGACGGTGATCATTTGTATTTAGTGTAAATTTTTTGAAAAGTTATATTTACACCCAAAGCGTCGTCGATACACTTAAGGGCACCTCTAATACAAATAATATACTAAAGTAGTATTACTTATCTGTAATAATATCAGCACAATGCTCTATATCTCGGCACTGATTATATAGTTTATGAATGGATTTTGCAGTATTTTTCCCTTATTTTCACACACTGGGTGTATTTGATAATGGCCTTGTATCTGGTAGTCGAGTGTATCTATAAATATATACCCAATGTGAAGGGTATCTCATATAATTAGTCATTGATCTACAAACGTTAATGGCCATAAAAGAGTGTACTTGAATCTCTCCTACCAACATTATTCAAGAATAGTAACTCAACAAGCAATCTCTACTAATACTAAGAAGAACAGAGACAGCAAACAATGATTAGAGGTGCCCTTAATAAAAGCACTATCGATTATTACTAAATGTGGTATGCACCCATTGATTCATGGGGCTATAGTCTGTTATTAAAACAGCTCGATTTAGACGGAGAAGTAAGTGATGTACGATTTAGAAAACCAAATCAAGGAAGTTGAGCAAGAGCTAGACACCCAGGCCAAAAGCCAAGCTTCTGTTGCAGCTGAATTGTCCTCTGCCTTGGACACCAGCCTGGACGAGCAAGCACTTGACATTGAAAATGCGAAGCTCAATGAAGTATGGGCTAATCAAGAGAAGCTTAATGCCAATATCGCTTCTCTGATTATGGGGCTAGACCAAGTCACCTGCCAGCTGGGTACGGATTTTGATGCCCTTAGAGAACAGTCTGGAATGGAGAAATTCATTGGTATTTTCAGCAGCCAGAAAGCCGATGAAATGCGGGCTGATCGTATTAAAGAAGCTGATATCAGTGAAAACCTGAATGACCTGATCGTTCAGTCAAATAAAATTGTATCTATTTTGCAAGGCCAGGAAAAAGTCCTTATTGAGCAACTGGAAAAAGGTGAGAAAAACCTAAGCCATACGATTGAGCAGCGTCAGCAAACGGTTGAGTCACTTGAACAGGTTAAACAACAACTCAATCAACTTGACCCCAAGTTAATTGACCTCGAAAATCAAATCAGTGAAGCTGCAGACCCAGCCAAGCGCGCTTCTCTTGAAGCTGAACTGCATGAGCTGAATCAACAATACAACTCTCTACGCAACCAAGAACAATCGATGCTGGTTAAAAGTCAAACATTGGAAAAATACATTGACATGAACAAAACCAATGTAGACTCACTGCATAACCAAAAAACTGCACAACAAGTATTAATAGATAAATTAAAAACTGATACCGCCCAACGGGTGATTCTGTTTGAACAATACCAGCACTCATTAAAAACCTCTCAACAACAGGATGTGGCCCATCGGTTAAATGAAATCGGCTCTGCAGTAGACCGTAAAACCCAAGAAGGCATGGCTCATATTGCAGCCGCTACCAACAACCGCTTAATGGATATGATGGAAAGCCATTCAGGTAATATGCAAGCATCCAAGGATATAATGGCAAAGAAAGCCCGGGCAGATGAGCGCTTTATGCGCCGCTTCCAAAATGTTGTGGCCAAACATGACTCAGCTGATTACGATCAATAAGGGCAAAATGTCATTTGGACTATCACATCACGTTATTTCCTCCAGCCGGCTTAAAGCCGGCTTGCTAGCATATTGCTATAGCAGGACTTCTAAACAATGCATGCGGATTCAAAACCCCCAACGGCTCAAAACTGGTTACTTGATACGCCAGAAGCCACCCGTACCTATTTTTGGCAACTGAACACTATCCTCAAACAGCTCTGCCAAATTACGTCACAACAAATCAGCCATGGAAATACCCTAGATGACCAAGTCACTCTGGATTATTTGAAACGGCTTAAAAACAGCTTTATTGCATTATCAGCTAAATATCAACTTAATGGACAAGTGAACCATCGGCAAACCTCTCATTTACTAGTCAATCCAACTGACTCCGGTCAACCAGTCAGGCAAACCTTATTAGAAATGGAGTTAGACTACGATAATAGAGCCGAGTTAGTAAATAAATACCCGCCTATTGATGAGCTTAAACAACAGCTTATCGATTATTGCTTACAACAAAAGAAAATTTCGCGCGATATTCAATACGAAATTGCTCAACAGCAATATCACCAACTATTAGACAGTAACACTTTATTTTTTTCCAGCAATACCCCCAAGCTACATCAAATAGCAAGTAATGAGGGGGAAGCAGCAAACAACCAACGCTATTTTATGCATTGGGCTGTATACGATGCCAGCAAGCATATCCCCAATATCTATCTGTTATATTTTGATACCTCTTCCCCGCTTAACCTGACAGAAGATGATGCAACCTGGCAAAAATTGATCGATCATTTATTAAGTCAGTCGTTATCCACATTAAAACTAGTCACTATTGCCAGTGAGCTGGATAAGCAGTTTCCATTAATCCACCCAAAACTGTTAAAAAGAATTCATATAGGCCCACTCTATTTAAATAATATGACTCAACATAACCAGGCTGTGCAGGACTTATTTAATCATGCTCCAATTGATAAACGCTGGTTATTTGCTTGGTCTGTTGAAAGTTTGTTTTCAAAGGGGATTTCTGAGGTCGCAAAAGGTTTTTTTGGACGCCAGCAAAAGCAAGTATACCATATCGACCATCATGACTTTGATGCATTTGAAGCGGGTGCCTCAGCAGTAGAACAAAGCATTATTTTACCCTATGAAGCTTTTCAACTGCTGGCAGAAATGCCTGACAACCCTTTACACGATGTTAATAAATACATTGTTTCCGCTGATGGCCATTTAATTTATATGTAAGGCAACCTAATGGATAGTAAACAATTAGTCGAAATTAGCGAACAACATATTAAAAAACACAGCCAGAATGTATACGGCACTTTGGTTGAATTTCAACACCGGTATAAACCTCAACAAACAGATCAGTCATCACGATTAAGACGTAATACCTTGCCAGGTACGTCAGCGACAGGCTTTGTTGAACAAACCCAGACTATCAAGCTGGTTGATCGAATTAGCAAGATCACCCCCGATCACCCCTTGCTTACTGACCAGCAACACCACTTAGTGACTGTATTCCATCGCGGCCTAGCCATTGCCACAGCGTTGATTGATGAGTTCAGCAAATTAACTGGGTTGAAGCAGCTCCAGGAAGACAACGCGCGTGGTACATTAGACAGCAGTTTACAACAAAAATTTAAATCCCTATTACAAACCAGCGCTTTTATTGGCTTGCACGCTTTTGCTGAATTTATTGAGTTTAAATATACCCAAGCGCCTAAGCGGGTCAGTTACCCAGAGCTTATCTTGGATATTCAACTCACCTCCCCCTTAGCCTCGGTTAAACATTGTTTAGCTCAGTACTATCAGTTAATTGACCAGTATGTAAAAACCGATGATGATCTGATCGGCTACAGTGTATTTTTTGCAGACACCCTGCTGGATGAACTTGCCCGCTTCAGAAGCAGCTTAGCCAATGTTGATAATTTTCAAGCCTATCACTTTCATGTTGTAGCCGATGATTTTAATGTTAATGGTTTAGAACGTCAGCAACAAAGACAGAAAAGCCAAGCACTGACCATGACCTTTAAAAAGCCTGAAGAGGTGGTTGGTAACGCAATTGCCAAGTTTCAAGCGCAAAAACTCGCCAAAATGCTGGCTTGCTATGATTTTAAACAACAACAAAATCCCTTTGCAGAATTAGGTGGATTTATCTTTACTTTTATGGGTGATGGAAAACCAGGCACCGGTAAAACCACTCTAATTCAAATGATTGCTGGATTACTCCACCAATATTGCGAAGTAGCAGGATATCCTTTTTATTATGAAAACTTTGGTCCTGACAATATTGACTCCTACCAAGGAAAGTCCGGCCAAAATGCCAAACAATTTATTCGTAATATCACCAACCCTCAAGTCATCAGTTTTGGTACCATTGACGATATAGACCAAGTAGCTGGTAAACGGGGTGATAAGCAAAGTTCTGCGGGTCAACAGGAAGTAACTGCGGTATTAATGGAGTCGTTTGCCGGTTCTGGTACCCGAGTATTAGGCAATTGCAGTTTTGGGCTATTTTCTAACTATCCAGAGAATGTTGATGATGCTTTACGCCAACGTGCCAGTGCTCGATTTTTAATTGATGGCCCACAAACCAAGGCAGATTATATTGATATCCTCGCTTTATTGTTAGGTAATAATCATACCATTCCGACTGGTGATGTTGAGCTATTCGCCAGCCAACAAATACAGCAGTTGATTCAATCTAACTACGAACAACATAACTTGCCCCAAGAAGAAAAACTGCTGGATGTTTATCAGCAAACCATTAAACAGCTTGGCTGCCTAGACTCATTAGAAAAACTTGGCCACTACTTAAAAAACATCCAACAAGCCGATGAGCGTTTCACCGGTCGGGCTATTAAAAACATTACTGATGCTGTCAAAGTACGCAGCATGGATTTTGATATGCCTGATGAGTGGTTTAGTGAGCCTGAATTATTTCTGCATAAACCCTATGATGAAAAACTACAAATGATTAAGTCCTTGCAGCAACCAATTACCGCTGAGATGGTTCTGCAGGAAATCAATCGCTATGCCGACTCTGAGTTTCGCTACGCCGCCTCATCTGATGAAGCATACATCAGCGACCGGGTGAGACAACTGACGTTAGAACAGCAAGTTCAACAGCAGTTTGCCAATCAATCACTCTCTCCCGTTAATAAGTAACAACGAACTAAGAGCACCCCATGAAATTGGATAGCGTACCAGAAAAATTGCTCTATGGTGACTTAATGGAAGTCACCAGCCCGCATTTAATCAACCGTTACAATAGTGCACTTACGCTATTAACAGGCAAGACTACCCAACTAACAGCATTTCACATCGACTGTAGTGGTTATTCACCAGAAGTGGCAATGGAGCTAAAGGAACCTGACTATCTTGATGATGCAGGAGCCAACCCCAAATTTATTTTATTATCGATAGCGCAACGAGATTTACCTTCTCTCAGTGAGTACTTCTCGTCTACCAGTGATTGTCTAAAACGGTTTATCAATGATAATCACCTAGCATTATTTACTTTAACAGCCTTAGATGCTATCTACGGTGAAATAGACAACAAGTTATATCGTATACAATCAATAGACGATATTATCAATGTTGATGAGGTGCAATTTCAAATTGACACCCCTAAACAGCTTATTTCTAAGGCGCTCAATTTACAGCAAATGATCGAGCAGCTATTAAACGAAGATAATCAACGTTGGTTAGATGATGATTATCTGCAAACCATTATTCAGTTAGGTAAAACTGTAGGTAATGTGCAACTGAATAAAATCGTTCCTGATACGCTCAACTACCAACAAAATAATTACTATACCTCTCATATGGGTGGGATTTACGTTTTTAAGGATACTCGCCCCAAACCCACCTTAATAACCATAGACCCACAATTTCCAAAAGATCAGTTACCTAACGATTGTAAGCACATTCATGGCCATGAATATCAAAAAGTTTCTCAGTTTTTAATTAAATATGGCTTAATAGAACCACTACAGAAAAGAAAACTGCAACAAAAGGTAGACCAACTTCGTTTTAAAAAACATCAGGTGATTATTGACCAC
This sequence comes from Spartinivicinus marinus, assembly GCF_026309355.1. Classification (NCBI taxonomy): domain Bacteria; kingdom Pseudomonadati; phylum Pseudomonadota; class Gammaproteobacteria; order Oceanospirillales; family Zooshikellaceae; genus Spartinivicinus; species Spartinivicinus marinus. Next base: position 5,161,887 of record NZ_JAPJZK010000001.1, on the reverse strand, counting down.
TTAATTTCTATCGGCCAGTATTGCGACAAGCGACTCACTGAATTTCAGTTAAAGCAATTTATTAATCAAAATTTTGAAGACTTACCAGAAAGCTTTCATAAACTGCATGATTTAGTCGCCGCTATTGAACGACAGGAAAGGACTATTCCAAATAAAGACGAGTTAATGTTTCATACTTGCCAGGTTGCCAATAGCCCTAGAGCACAGCAATCTTACCGCACTATCAATCATCTGTTGAGCCATTACACGCCTTATAATTACTTACGGCTATATGTGTTTAATCGGCCCCGCTTTAACTTAGAATTCAGTCAATGGCCTGAAGCAAAACAACAATATGTTATGGATTACCTACAGCAACATCAGGCGATGATTGAAGCAACCACAAAAGCTGAACAAAAGGGCTCATAATGAGCCCTTTTGTTCAGCTTGATCATTACCGCTAAAAATGATTCATAACGGAGGGAATCAATTACTTGCGAACAATTTTCTTTTCAGACTGATAATCTATCACTGTAATGGGGCTATGCCGGCTCATATACTCACTGAGCACCTCTGCATCGACAAAGCCACTATTAACATAATTAGGATGATTATCTAGTTTGGGATACCCATCGCCGCCTGCGGCAATATAACTATTTAAAGCCATCCGATAAGTTTTTGCTGGGTCAATTGATTGACCGTTAATGGTGGCTTTAATCAGTTTACCTTGCTTTATCAACAAATGAACACCAGAAAACTGTGCAAATGCACCCGAGTCTGCTGGCTTAGCAGCTAACACCTTGAGGTAGTCCAATAACTCTTTACCCGTTAAATCGACCTTAGCCACTAAATTACCAAATGGCTGTACTTTTAAAACATCTTTATAGGTAACAGAGCCTGGCTCAATACTGTCACGTATTCCTCCAGAATTCATGACTGCTAAATCTGCCTGCATTTTTTCTTGTTGTGCCTTAGCAACCAGCTCACCCAAATTAGTTGGCTGGAAACGGACCACATGACGATCGCCTTCTAGTTTACCATCCAGTTTAGCAACCTCTTTACCTAACTCCACCTGCCCTTTTTCCTGATATGGCGTTAAAAAGGCTTTCAACTCACTGTCTTCAGCAATTACTTGGCCGATTAGTACCCGCTCTTCTTTATTACCCTGCTTAACCTTTTTCTTTAAATTAACCGGAATAAGCTGGTAGTTGGTCAGTGTTAATTCTCCACCTTTAAACTCAAAGTCAGCCCGACCAACATACTTGCCCCATTCATAGGCCTGTAAAATCAATGTGCCATTTTGCTTATCTGGTTTAAATAAAGGGTCTTGAGAGTGACCACCCACAATAACATCCAACCCTTTCACTTGCCTCGCTAGGCTGACATCACCGGGTGCATTAATACCATGCTTGGCATTAGGGTAATGCCCCATATGGGTTACCGCAATAACCACTTGAGCTTGCTGCTTTAACTTAGGGACTAATTGGCTAGCTTCAGTAATTGGGTTACGAAAATTAACCTCACTAATATATTCCGGATTACCTAATTTAGCAGTATCTTCTGTTGTTAAACCTAAAACAGCAACTTTTAACCCATCTAAATTAAACGTGGTATGAGCAGGAAACAGCCGTTTACCCTGCTGATCATAAATATTGGCCGATAAAAATGGGAAGTCGACCCAAGTCTGCTGTTTATGCAATATCGCTAGTGGATTATCAAATTCGTGATTACCAAGTGCCATCGCATCATAGCCTAACCGTTCCATTCCTTTAAAATCTGGCTCAGCATCCTGCAAATCGGATTCTGGCACCCCTGTATTAATGTCCCCCCCAGACAATAACAACACATGGCCACCCTCGGCAGCAACCTCTCGACGAATTTGGTCAATTAAGGTTTTTCTTGCGGCCAGCCCATATTCACCATGGCGGTTTGGCCAAAAGCGTCCATGGTGATCATTGGTATGTAACAAAGTGATTTTGTATGTTTTTTCATCATCATACGACGCAGGCAACCATGCACAACTCGATACCACAGCCGCTGCAGCAGCTAATACCCCTAACCGATATAAACGTGACTTCATTATGTATTTCATATGCTTTACTTATTTTCTCAGTTTTTTAGGCAGCCGCTACTATACCAAAACCATTTGTCACGCTAAATACATAAAACACATGATCTAAACTAGAATGGTAAGTTAATAAACAAAGCGTTGGATGAAAGATATCTTGTAGGCTCACCCCTGATCGGCGCTCGATTATAAGTGTAATTTGCAATATCAATCACTTACCAATATTAGAATGAGGGTTAAAGAATGCGTATATGGTTATTTCTTGTTATAAGCCTAAGCTTTCCCCTATTCGGAGCCGAGCCCGTTAATTTTTGTGATGATGAAGCTGGATGGCCCCCTTACTACTACCACCCCCGAGTGGATGGCAAACCTGATCGAAGCAAAATTGTTGGATTTAATATTGACTTAATGAAAGAAGTCGAAAAAATCACCGGACTTAAATATACACTAGAATTAATGCCATGGAAACGTTGCTTAGACTCCGTAGCGAATTTTGATAAAGAGAAGAAATATGAAGCCTTCATGGACGGCACTTACAATAAAGAGCGTGCTGAGAAATATTACCTAACCACCTCTGTTTATGAAACTCACGAAGGCATTTGGTTTTCTCAAAAAAAATACCCTGATGGCATTCCAATTACCAAATTTACTGACTTAAATAACTTTAGTATCTGCACAATACTAGGATACAACTCAGACATTTGGTATGAAAAGTATCAAATAAATAAGACCAAAAAATTTGTTTGCTGCCCTAAAGACCCGTTAGGTGCTTTGAAAATGGTGTCCCTGGATCGATGTGATTTATTAATTAGTAGCCTGGAACCCATCTTTGGTAGCGTAGCTATTGGTCAATATACAATCCCAAAAGATATTAAAGGTATTCCACTAATAGGCGCTGAAACAATCAACTTTTACTGGTTTGTATCGAAAAAATCCCCCAGAGCTTATGAACTGACGACTAAGTACAGTCAAGCTATTACCATTTTGAAAAGTAATGGGGTAGCGGAAAAGATTCTTCGTAAGTACATTCCCAAGTAAAAAGGGTAATTGACCAATACGTGGCTATGATTTTCAGCAAGTACAGTAATAGCCCCATTGCGCGTAAGTTTCTGTTTATAACGATTGGCGTTAGCACTTCTATTGCACTCATTATTACTATTTCCCAACTTTTATATGATTACTACCATGATATCAAACGCATAGAAAATACCTTACAACAAATCAAGACAACTAATGTGCCAAGTCTTGCTGTATCGATATGGGAGGTCAATGATGAGCAAATTAGTATACAAACCCAATCTTTATTAAACATACCAGAAGTAGATCGTGTTGAAGTTATACAACTTAATAGAAAAAATATCTCCCAAGGACAAACTTCCGCTGAAGATAAAAACTATATTAAAATTTACACATTTAAGTTAACATTTAAAGACACTAATAAAAAAGAAACCACTCCTTTAGGCGAACTAAAAATACACTACAACTTTAAAACGGTCTACTCAAGGCTGCTAAAAAAACTAGCGTTAATCTTTTTTTCTAACTTCGCCAAAACTCTGATTGTTTCATTTACTATACTGTTTATTTTCTGGAAGTTGGTTACCAAACACATTGTAAGTATATCAGAGCAGTTAGGCCAATATGAGAAAACACTTGACAAAAAACTAACCATTTCACTCACCCACCAAGAGGATCTAGGTGAAATCAATGAGCTTATTATGACTATTAATAAGCTTTGTAGTTATGTTTCAACGTTAAAGGAACATTCCAAACCGCCTGAATCCACTGACGCCCATGTCAATGAATACCAATTACTTTTTGGTTTAGAACAAAACTTAGCGACAGGCCTAATAACCGCGATCAATGAGGAATTCATAAAAGCCTTAAAAGACTTAAACGAATTAACCACCATCGTTGACAAAATAAATAAAAACGGTATAAAAAATGAAAATACCAGCAACTATATTCAACAGCTTATTGAAAGCATAGAAGCTTATAAGCACAAATACAGCCAATTTTCCAAGTTATCAAAACAAATTAAACTCGCCTATCAACACAGCACTATTGATAAGCAACTCTACTACAAAAACGATTTGATTGAATTATGCAACAACACATCGTTATTCATTAATAAAAATGATTTAATCATCGATGACCAAGTTGTATTCAGCACAAACTTTGCACCACTAAAAATATCACTGCAGATTATTTTTTCCCTTATTAAAGACATCGATGATCCAAAGTTAATACAAACCCGAATTTCAAAACAAAGTATGAATATGAATATAATGATATCCTATTTGCTATTACATCAGCCCGACGATAGTGATCAAGCATTATTGAACAAACTAGACTTTGCAATAAACACTATCGATACTTATATTAAAAACCAATTACAAGGTTATTTTTATCGTGATTTGACGGGTGAAACAACTGTAAATTGGGTAATGGTTTTTCCCTCACAGGTATAACCTGTTGATGTCATTTAGCTCAAAAGCTTTCAACAACATTGATCTGAATAACCCCTAATTTTTTCAAAACGCCAGTGGCATTATCCAGTGAATGGTATAGTTTCTCGTGACCATGTTGATCAGTTAAAGGGAACTGATGACCACTTAAGTCTTCCACCACTACTGCCCAGCCATTCCCTGTTTCACTGATTTTGAGTAATCCTTCCCTTACCTGGTGACAGTCCACCATGGATTGTAACTTGGCATATTCCATACTCACACCTATAACGATGGCTACTTCCTAAAGTATAGCTAATATAAAAGCTATGCCCTTCTCGAATGATTTTTAGGGTTTGTTGTCGTCGCTTGACCATCATGGATGATGGGAATGCAGTTCATACAGGAGTACTTTACTGCCTTCGCCCCCATTATTTATAAATACATAAACTCATGGGGCCTCATCGCTCGACGGCCGCCCCTAAAAACCATTCACTTTGGGTATATATTTAGCCTCATTAAATATCCGTTAAACAAGGTAAGCTTATGGATGACCCTGTTTCAGTTTTACGTATGGCAGAACGCCTCTTGGTTGTCTTAATTGGGGGGTTCACCATCTATTTGGGTTATCGATTATTTTTTCATTTACCATTAGAAAATAATCAATCAGGCAAACTGACATTGCCTGGCGTTAAAATTGTACTTTCACGGGTTGGACCAGGTACCTTCTTTGTGGCATTTGGTAGCTTAGTGCTCTATTACTCACTGACTCATGACGTGGAGATTTCTCGTGTAAATACCCAAACAGGTCATTATCAATCAACATCAACAGAAGCCTTTATTGGTATGGCACCAGTCCCTAAACAGCATGCAGTAAAACATTTACAAAATACACTGGAAACAAGAACAAGGATATTAACAACCATCGAAATGCTAAACTGCGCAAATCATTTACTGAAACAACAACCTTCAAACAATAATACTCAGCAGCAAATTGCCTTAGCGATACGCAATGCCAAACAAGTGCTACTTCTTTCTGTATGGGATATTGAACAGTGGGGACCCGTTAAACAGTTGAGCACAATTACTTTCTCTGAGTACCCTCCGCCAGTCAAAGCATTATTTGATGCACTTTATCCAAACTGTTCCCCATGAGCTTATTTATTCATATTGTTTGGCTTTTATTATCCTTAGTTACATTTTCAACAGCAGCCCGTGACTATAGCCAAATGTACTCTCAGGAAACACTCCAACAGGCCCATCAGGTTTATACACCAAATGTGCATGGCATGTTATTTAGTGATATCGCAGGCTTTTTAACTAATAATGAACTAACCAGCTTACGTCGTGTCAATCTCCTACAACCCTGGTATAGAGCGAATGATCCGTTTGAGTTTGCATCAAATCCAGTCACTGGAGATCTACTCGCACCCACTTTATCAGTTAAGTTTCTTGATGACCTAGCTATTGCTGTTGTATGGTTTGAGCGTTTTCATTGCGATAAAAAAATTGTGTTTGACTATATCGCAGCACTTGATTTCAGTCATTTAAAACTACCAACTCCATTGCAAGCACTGGGGATACCAACTAATGCCTATAAACTTGACCATTTTGTTGATGACGTTTCGCAAAAAATACTTAAATCAGCACTAACATTTATTATTTTACACGAGCTGGGCCATATTCATTACCGGCATCGGCCCTATCATACGATAAATAGCGAGCAAGCCATCGCTCAAGAAATTCAGGCTGATCACTTTGCAATCAATATTTTGAGGAGAATGCGCCTGCCTCCAACAGGTATGGTCGTTTGGTTTATGGCAACCAGCATGAGAGACCCGCTAAAAGAGGGCTCACCCCAGCAAACACATCCATTAACTGGGCAGCGACTTCAAGCTATAGTAGATGCCCTAAGACTTAATCCAAATGATTTTATTGAACCTGCAAATAAAGCTACCATGACGGCCAGAGATATACGGCAGCTTGCTAATGAAATTGAGACAATTGCCAACGGACTTGCTAACCCTAAACTTCGTTCACTATTACAAAAAAGAGGTAGTGAGATTACTTTATTACCGTTAGCAAACAACTGTAAAAAGCCTACAAAAAAATAACTTTAGGGCACCTCTAATTTATTCATGGGCTAATAGCCAGATTTTCATTAGTTTTGCCAGTTGTTCTTTTTCTTCTTCACTAAAACAAGCCAACATTTGTTGTTCATTTTCAACATGGGCTACCACAGCAGTATCAACTAGCTGCAAACCTGCTTCAGTTAACTCAATCAACAAACTTCTGCGGTCTGTTGCTGAAGGCTGACGCTGAATAAACCCTCGTTGCTCAAGTTTATCCAACCTTGCTGTCATGGCCCCAGAAGTTAGCATGGTAGTATTATAAAGCGTTGTCGGTGTAAGTGGTTGGCCGCCTCTTTTTAAAGCAGCCAATACATCAAACTCAGCTAAAGTTAAACCATACGACTTAAGCACGGCTTTTATTTTTGGTTCAACAATGCTGTTCATTCGGCTTAGCCGACCAAAAATAGCCATTGGGTTTGCATCCAAGTCAGGCCGCTGTTGTTGCCACTGTTCCAACACCAGATCCACATGGTCTTTTTTCATACATTCCACCATAGATGAAAAATCTGAGCTAGTCTGCCAGCGCTTAACTATTTTTGAAAGTACAGGAAGTAGCTTGACACTATCTTTATACTAATTTACTTTACATAAAGATAAATGATTTACAAGGAAATGCAGTACGATGAAGTACCTAATTGCTGCCCTTACGCCTATTTTCTGGGGAAGCACCTATGCCATTGTTAACTTATGGCTAACTGACTTATCTCCATTATGGGTTGCTACTTGGCGTGCATTACCTGCGGGCATCATTCTAATTTTATTGACACCTAAATCTTTACGGACCCTTCCCGTCAGTGCAGGCAAATTAACTGGCCTAAGCCTGCTTAATATTACTGCATTCTTTGCACTACTCTTTATCGCGGCTTATCGACTACCAGGATCAGTTGCTGGTACCTTAACTTCAACGCTACCACTACAACTGTTGTTACTTAACTGGCTTTTTAACAAAATCAGGCCCGCTTGGTCTTGGTTATCGCTTTCAACACTTGGAGTTGCAGGGATTGTATTACTATTAAATCCTTCTGCTAACCTAGACCCTATTGGTGTGATGGCTGCCTTAGGCGCGACACTATTAATAGCTACATCAGCCACTTGGGTACAGCGCTGGCAAGTTGAGAATATTATTGGTTTGACCGCTTGGCAGTTACTGATTGGAGGCCTATTACTAGTGCCACTGGCTTGGATAGTTGAAGGCCCTGTACAAATCCCAGCTATAGATCAAGTACCCGCCCTTTTATGGCTAAGTCTAGTCAACACCCTGTTAGCTTACTTGATTTGGTTTTGGTCTTTAAAACATTTGGGTAGCCATATCATTGGCTTATTGGCTTTACTTAACCCAATCACTGCTGTTGGGTTAGGCCTGTTACTGGTAGGCGAGTCGTTGTCTTTTATACAATGGTTGGGTGTGGCACTTGTGTTAAGTGCATTGATTTTAATGAAGGTAATTAATCGCAAAAGCCTGGTTAAAGCAAAATCTTTAAAAGGCACCGCTTCGACCAAAGTGAGCTTCCGAGAGCGTAGCTCAACTTAACTTTTTAAATCTGATTAACTGACTACCTCACTTATTAAGAGGTAAGCCTATGTCAGTTTCCCCCACATTAGAAAGCGTTGCAGCGGCGTTTAAAACTTGGCGAAATAACCCTCAACTGGGTCGCAAGCAAGTTCCACTGACCCTTCGCCAACAAGCCATTGCATTGCTGGCGAATTACCCCATATCCCAGGTGATTAATACCTTGGGGTTAAGTCACTCAGCATTAAAGCGCTGGCAACAGTCAACACCCGAAGTCGATGAGGCTCCTGAGGCTAATCAGTTTATACCTTTACCCGAGTCACCAGAAACACCCTCCTTGTTGTGTGTGACCGTGTGTATTGGCGACGATACTCAACTGGTGGTTGAAGGTGAATTAACCAGCCATCAGCTCAGTGCTGTCGTGCGAGAATTACAGGCGGTGCGAAGGAGGTAAGCATGATTGCATTAACAGCCACCTCACGTATTTTATTGTCTACCCAACCGGCGGATTTTCGCAAAGGCATTGATGGGTTTGTTGCCTTATGCCAGCAGGTTTTAAATCAAGATCCTCGTTCAGGCGTGGTATTTGTTTTCATTAATCGGAGTAAGACCATGGTTCGAGCGCTCCACTATGATGGCACCGGTTTTTGGCTAATGACAAAACGGTTATCAAAAGGGCGTTTTTTAGGCTGGCCTTCAGGAACAGCCCCTATCAACCCGTTGGCGGCTAAACAACTCAGTCTTTTATTACGAGGGCAAGCGTTAACACGAATAGTGCCTTTGAGCTAAATAGTGCAGCATGATTTTCATTATACGACTTGCGTGTTATGTATAAAGGCGTATGCTACTGGGTGAATAATAAAAAGGGATTGCAGTGACTCAAACCACTACAATTAATCGCACAGAACTTCAAGCACTGAAGCAGCGGATTAGTGAAGCCCAAGCTTATGGTTTATCGCTGAGCCAAGAGGATAATCAGTATATTTTAGATGCGCTGATGACCCTTGAGCATTTACAGCAACAACTGCATACCCACTCAATTACCCTCCATAAGCTGCGTAAATCACTGGGTATTGAAATGAGCTCTGAAAAGCTACGTGATTTATGTGGGGAAAATACCACAGCAGGTGAGAGCAAGGACAAGCTGGCTAAGCCACCCCGTCAGCGTCCCCCTAAACCGAAAAGCACCACACCACCGGTGACCATCAATCATGCGCTAACTCAATACCAAAGTGGTGAGGTGTGCCCTGCCTGTGAAATAGGAAAACTGTATTCTACTAAACCCGCCCGTTTGTTGCGTATTACCGGTCAGAGCCCCTATGCCCGAGAACTACACTTAGCAGAACAACGCCGCTGTAATGCGTGCGGAGCCTATTTCACTGCCCCTTTACCTGAAGCGGTCACCGTGGATGGTGAACCACAGCAGCAATATGGTTACTCAGCGCGCTCATTAATGGTGTTAAGCAAATATTTTGCAGGCTCACCTTTTTATCGGCAAGAATGTTTACAAGGGTTGTTAGGAGTCGCCATCAGTAGCTCTACCTTTTATGATCAAAGCAGCTATGTGGCAAATGATGTGACGCCACTGTTTGATCGGCTAAAAGAGTTAGCGGCTAATGCCGTCGATTATTTATTAGATGATACGGGGCACCGCATATTAAAACAGGGCCCGGTGATGAAAAAGCGGCTTAAACAGAAAAAAGCCAAACGACGAACAGGCATTTATGCCTCAGGTGTGATTGCGAATTTAAGCAATCAGCACCAAATCGTGTTGTTCCAAACCAATGTGGGTCATGCCGGTGAGCTCATTGACGAACTGCTGGAAAAGCGTTCACCTGATCAACCCCCGCCCATTTTAATGAGCGATGCCTTAGCCAATAATAACCCGCAAAGCGGTTGCGAAACCATTCGCTCGCTCTGTAATACCCATGGGCGCCGCCAATTTGCGGATGTGTTTAATCATTTCCCCACACAGGTGGAGTATGTGCTTAAGCAATACCAAACGATCTGGCTTAATGAGGCAACAGTTGTCCAGGAACAGTTGTCACCTGAACAACGGCTAGCCTATCACCAGACTCACTCTTTGCCTGTGATGGCTGCGCTACGAGAATGGGGTAATCAATTAATCCAAAGTGGCAAAATTGAAGACAATAGTGGGCTAGGAAAAGCTATCTGTTACTTTGATCGACACTATGAGGGACTTACCCGGTTTTGTACCCATGTAGGCGCGCGACTGGATAATAACTTAATGGAAGCGATGTTAAAACTCATCGTTCGAGGTCGAAAAAATAGTTTATTTTATAAAACACAAACCGGTGCCAATGTAGCGGATGTATTGACTTCAGTGATTGCTACCGCTGCCAGTGCAGGAATTAACGTGTTTGATTATTTAAATGCCATTCAACGTAATAAAGCGGCTGTTAAAGCCAATCCTGATCAATGGTTGCCATGGGATTTTAAGGCAGAAAAATAAATTAATTTACACTAAGTCAGCCATTTTAATTGTTTACACTATCCGCTCGGAAGCTCACCGACCAAACACAAAGCAGTTTAAAGGGCTCCTTGAATAATGCAGCAAATACATCTGCTGCATTATTGAATTGTTTAGCCTTACTAAAACAGGCTAACTAAACTGCATATTCTCAACTTCTCTTCGTTTAGCCGCTAAATTGACAAGGTACTGAATATTATCTTCACCAAAAATAATACCAGCATGTACGTCTTGCCCAGCTTCTAAGGCAGCTGCTTGACTAAAATCTTGAGCATCATACATTTTTAATGTGAGTTTCGGATTATTTTCTTCAAAGTCAGGTATGACTACCTGCAATTTTTCACCATTCGCATAAGGGGCAGTGCCCTCTATCACAAAGTCATTGCCACTAAAATAATATTCCGCCCCGATGCTGATATTAAACGGCAACCAGAGGGTAATATCATCATTTTCATTGACGTCCAGTGTTTTTACCCCCTTGGCAGCTGCTGTGAAGCGCACCTGATCCTGTCCACCCTGTGGTTTAATACGATCATTGCCTACCGAAGCAATAATGATATTATTGTCCTCACTCCCCAAAATCACATCGGTTGCTTCCGTGTCGTTAACTGTTAACTGTTCAGCCGTTGCTTGTATCGGCTGATGCCGCTCATTACCAACATGTTCGTGTAAGTGATCCTGGTCAATAATAAAGTGGAAATAGGTTAATAATTGCGCTTTTTCTTTATCATCAGGATAATAGAGCTCTCCTTTACTAATATCCGTCATTACCCCTTTATCTTTGATGATACGCTGAAATTCAGCAACAGACACCCCCTGTGTCTGATGGTTAGTTAAGCGATTGCCCGGCCCAGACCCACTATCAACAATTAAATGCTGGCCCCTAGCCCCATCATAACGAAACCACATGCCTTTTAATGGTTCTTTATCATCAGCGTCCTGATAAATACGCCAAGTAGTAGGGTCCACTATAAAAGATTGGTTCTTATCAGCGGTATCACCAAACAACCAACGCCCATCTTCCAACACCTTAGCTTCATAAGGCGCAATGCGGGTATTTTCCTGATTGGGGTCTAAGCGTTGCTGGCTATTTTCCAGGGTGTTAAATACTACACTATGATTATTGATATCATAGTGTGCATTCGTATATCGATTCCCCTGTAAATCATAAACATCCCCCGTTAAGGGGCTAGCAATCATGCCATTAGCAAAACGCCATAAGGGACCATCCAGCTGCGCTAACCCTACCGCTGCCTTATCTATTTCAGAAACACCTGCAGGCTTTGTTAAGCCTTGCTGTGATTTTGCCTCAAACCCATAGACAGATAACTGCCCCTGAGCATTGGTATGAAAGCTGGCTACCCCATCGTCAAACTGGGCAACAAAAGAGGTATAGCCCGGTATCTGTCCAACAGCTAATAAAGCGTATTTATCTTTGCTCATCCATAAGGTATTACCAGACTGTTGAATATCGGCAAAGTTAATTCCTTTAAATCGTAACTGACTGCCATCATTAATCGTATCTAAAGCCACTCCCACACCTTTATCAACATCCATCAGATTCAGTTGACTACCAGCTGCGCGAATATGAAAAGTTCCATTTCCTTTTAATGACAGCTGGCTCTGAGCAGTCGATAAATTAACCTGTTGAGTTTCCCTATTCACATAGTGAATCGTTTGTGGCAATAGTTGGGTTAACGATTGAGCTTGTTGTGTGAGCGATGCTAATTGGCTTGGGCCAAGGGTAATAGCAGAACCAGTCTGTCCCTGTACATTTAACACAACAGAAGAGCGATCTTCAATACGCATAAATCGACTATGGTTTTGCTTATCCCGAATACGCATCCCTTTGCCATCATTCGTAGCAAACACTTCCAGATTATCTAACGCCACCCAATCAGTTAAATCAATAGTATTGGCTTTACCTGAGGATAGATTGCCATTGTTAATTCTCAGTGATTGTACATCTTCCGTAATATAAAAGGCGTTATTGTCTCCTTCTGATTTAACGACGCCTTTTTTGCTGGCAATATGGAAAATATTATTTTCCCCTTGACCGGTTCTTAGCTTCAGGTTATCAGCATTGCCTAAAATAAATGTTTTATCAGCAATGGTGGGTTGGCCTGCCACAGTTCTTAAATCTGCATCAATTTCGGCAGTTTTCGAATTACCCTGAATTAATAGGGTTTCTGTTTCTGCTGCAATAAGACTTGAGCCAGTAGCCGTTTCAGTAATTTTTACAAAGGGTTCTTGTCGCTGATCATATCCAATAGCTATTCCACCCAATCCAGAGTTATCAAAGTCCCTTTGAAGCCTGACGCGTATTGCATTAGGACTTTCCTCAATTTGCTCATCAGCCACTGCGGAAATACTAAAGCCAACTGTATCTCTCCCCTTATTACCTACAAAAGAAACTTGGTTATTTGGACCTCCTTCTTTTGCATCAGGCTTTATTGCTGGTGCAACATAGCGAACCACGTCCGAGTCATCACCACCAATATAGAATTGATCAACCGCTTCATCTGTATAAAACGTATTTTGCTTATTCCGAAAGCCTTCTACCATTGGCACATCATTATTAGGTTTTTTATAAGTAGATAAAAAAGTACGAGAGCCAGTATTAATCGTTTCTTCTAATCCTAACGCACCTAAATTGCCTGTTTTAGAATATTGGCCAACATCCCAATCAAAGCCACTTGGGTTTGGATCAAAGGCTTCGTTCACATTAAAAAACGTGACCTTTTTTCTATCACCAAAGCCTCGTTTTTCTGTTAGTACATAAGCTGGATTAGTCCTTACCTGGTGTACTTCATCACCATGTTCATCTTTTTCTTTAATCCTTAGGGTATGAGGGTATTTACCAAATAAAAATAATTCACTGGTCGGGAATAGCCCAGAAGTATCGGTGACTGAATCGCCTATAGTTCTAAAAACCTGTTGTGATATCTGGTCCTGTTCTGCTATCAATTGTTTACGCGCATTAATCGCTTTTTGTCGCCGAGCGTCTTGTAACTCCTGATGCCATGACGTTTTATCATCCAGACCAAAGAATGCTGCCGCCCCATAGCCTAACTTCTCATACCAGGCTAACGGGCGCACCTCCTTTTCAAAGGTATCAACCGTTTTCGCCGCTTGAATACCTTGACTGATAGCAGATGCCACTAACGCACCTACAGCCAAGAAAGGTCCTGCAGGTGTTGCAGCAAAGGCAACAGCCGCTAGCCCTAAAGCACCACTGGCAATGTCAAATGTTGATGAGGCAATTCCATAACCGTCACCATTTCTAATCGCAGCATCTAAACCAAACGCGCCATTAACAATATCAAAACCACTGGTAATCACTCCTAAAGGGCCTGCAGCTTTGCCGAGTTTACCTAACTTGCCAAGCTGGGATAAACCATCTGAACCACCAAATACTTTTGCCAATGCCTTAGTGGCAGAACCCGCTTTTGGTAATTTTAAATTAAATTTCTTGGCTAAATCACCCACACTGGCAACACCCGATAATACTTCTTCGGCTGCACCTAATAACGTTGATGATGCTTGTAAACGCTCTAATGGTGAATTACCAATCCCATATTCACCGAGAATTCTTAAACCATTGGCAGTACCAAATGCTGAGTAAGCGGATAGTGCTCTAGACCCTTGACCACTATCAATGATTTTTTTCCGTGTTTGATATCGTTTCTGTACAATATCAGCCAAGTTGAGTGTTAATTTGTCTGCTTCCGACAAATTTGAAACCGCATTTGCATCCACTGACCGAGTCACTGACTCTGCTTGATTGCTATTACTAGAGCCTACTAGATTGTTTCTATCGTATGTTATTTCATAGCTACCACCTGCATTAATATTGATTTCAGTAACATGTGGGCCAGCAAAAGGATCTACAGCAGTTGTAGTATCTGTATCAGGTTGGTTGTTAAGTTTGCTGATAATCGTTGATTTTTGATTGTCAGCCCAAGCACTTAGCTGACCAAGAAACTGATCATAATCATTGGTTGTTGCCAACAATGCTTTGGTTTTATCAACAAATGTTGTTTCAGATTGCGTTAATGGAGCCGTGGTTGCTGTAGTGAGCCTTGCGTTTTGCACTAAATGCCGATTACGAGCAAAATTAGTTGAGTCATGCAATAAGGCCAATGTTGCTTGGTCAAAGTCCCAACTTAGTCGATGCGAAGCATCACCTAACAACGCATCTGTAAAGTCAGTGGTACTGGTAATTGGTTTGCCATCTACTTTTAAGCCAAGTGTATAAGCCTCTGATTTTTTTAGGCTAACCCAGCCGTTTTTCTCACTCCACACACTAATGGTGGCATCGTTGGCCTTGATCCGCTCATATTCGGTAACAACCTTGGTTACACTACGATCAGCTGGATTATAAGTACCTTGACCCACCACACTGGGTCGATTTGTCTGGCTGTCTTGTGTCATATAATCAGGCGCTGGTTCGTAAGGTGGTTGTGCAGCTATTTTAAATTGCTGGGCAAACTCTTTTTTCGCCACAAATACTTTAAATCCACTGCCATTACCTTCTGCTGTCACCAGCTTTTTCAAATAATCATCAATTGCTCCATCTTGTTGATGATGTTTATTATGAAATGCTTTAATTTGCTGGCCCTGGGCATTATACACTTTCACCTGATCATGTTGGCTACGCGTTAACGTATAAACCGGCAACCAATGCTCGCCCACCTGTTGCATAATGACTGCTCCACCCGCACCAGGTTGCTTCATTTGACTAGCCGCTTCTGATGCCGCCTGAGAGGCTGACGCTTTCCCTTTAAAACGGCTATGATCAATGGTTTCAAATAAACCATTGGTACCAAAGTTAGCCTCTTTACCTAGGTTTTCTTGATAAGCATCAAAGTGAGCGATATCAGCGAGTTCCTGTGGTGAAGCCTGACCGGAGGCTTCCAGTTGACGAATCTTGGCTATTTCCTGGCTATTCTTCACAAAATCCTTTTGCCTGGCATGAGCGCTTTGACCTAAATCATTATAAATTAACTGTAGTGCACGCCCTCTATTTTGAAATAACGATGAAATGCCACGGGTTTTATCAGTAATATCGGAAACACCTAATTTATGGTTGACTGTTTCGGTGTAAATGGAGTTTGTGAACTTCATTTCATTAGTGCTATTCACACTAATAAATACCGCTCCTACTCCTCTTTTTTGTTTAATGTTTCTATCTTCTAGCAAATTATAACCAGACAACTCAAAACTATCTTTATTATCTAAAACAGCCTGAATTTTATTTTTATCTGCTTCTGACAAAGACTCAAAAGTCTGACCAGCAAGGATATTATTGATTTCTTGATATTTATTATCCCGTAGCCGAAACTCAACATTTAGCGATGTTGTGCCACCTTCTGTTTTATGTTTTAACGCATTCTGTAGTCGCCACTTAGCATCTGGGTCATTTTGGAAGAATCGCTCTAAGGAGGGATACTTTTTAATGGTGTTATTAAGACTATCCGCTGTCAATGGTATACCTGTAATGTTGACAAATCGATTGGTCTTAGCAATATCATCTGCAGGCAAAACATCCGTTGGTTTGGGCGACTCGGTTGGTTTAGTTTCACCTTTTAGATCAGGAAGTTTTTTTTCACCAAACGTATAGCTAAGAAACGAACCACCGACTGTTGATGAAATAACACCATCGGGGCTGATGGAAGGATAAGTCACTTTTGTTGGCCTACCCCATAAAAAGCCTGATATTTTAAATTCTGTATCAGAAAAATAACTAGACAGTTTGTCGTTCTGATAAGTTAAACTAAAGTCAGGCTTATCGGCATCAAAGGCTGAGTCTGCTTTCCATCGCAATACGACATCTTTGGTCACATGCAAAGAGATACCAGGGACGAGCCCAGCGGATTTGCCCAAGCCTACCGCACCTGAATCCCCCGTATTAAATGGAGAATCAACCCCACCACCAAACTTACCTGCCAAGTCACCTTCAAGCGTCAATGGTTTTATCTCAAGCTCTTTACTGACTTGAATAGTATTTTTACCATTTGGTTTGCGCTGGGCATTCTCCACTACCCAGCTCAAGTCTAGTTTTCCTGAGCCATCTACATTCGCCAATTTATTAATAAATGTTGTTAAGTTTTCGTCACTAAAATAAGCTGAAGCTCGTTGATCCCGTTTTGTTTTAGCCAGTGTAGCATCCACTTCCACATGAGCACCTAACATGTATTTTTCACCTGGCTTTGATGCATAACCTCCTACCTCTAAAGTAAGCCCTTTAAAGGTTGACGTGCCTCCCATCGTTACTTTAACGCCTGCAGCATCACGACTAAACTGAATACTGTTATCCCCTTCTACACCCGTTTTGACCATTACACCAATATCACCAATGCCTGAAGGGTGAGCCCAGACACCCGTGCTTGGCCATTTTAAGTCGATACCACCTCCTGCACCTAGCGAAAAACTGGCCCCTTCTGGCATCGACTGAATAAACTTATTAAATTCACTGGCAATGGTTTGGTTAGATGCATTGGATGGCAGCCCAAGTAAACGCTTTAACTGTTGTTTAGCACCATCACGATGAAACAACTCAGCACTATCGGCTACATTACGTTCAATGTTTTGCTGAACCGTAGGATCACCACGAAATAAATTCCGAAAGGCAGATTTAATGTTTTTTGCACTTTTAAACCAGCTAACAACGGTGGGTACAACCCCTGCTTGGTTATTAGTATGTGAGCCTTTCTGGTCCTGATCAAAAACCCCAATAGCAATATCCACTTTGCCCAGTTTACCCGTGGTATACATTCGTTCCCAGACACTTTCCCAAGCGGTTTTATCTTTTGTGCGGGTAGTTTGTTGTTCATTAGCGCCTTGCTGCCCATCAACTGCTTGTTGTACACCATCAGAAGAATGGTTTAACAGGGCATCTAAAATTTTTCTTGCGGCAGGGCTCCAACGATTTATTTGATTGATTTTACTTCTGTCATTCGCATCAGGGCGTTCCTCATCTTGGTTTGCTTCAGCAACGGTTGCCTCAGATGCTTGTAAAGAAGACTTGGATTTAGTTAACAGCTTGGTGAGCTGTTTCATGGGTAATTTGGGTGTATTAATCCCTTTATGACTATTAACTGAATCGTCACGCTGATCCAAATCAGACTGGGTAATAGGCTGGTTTTTATCTGAGTTCACAGAAGTTGTTATTATCATAGATTGCTCCTATTAATTTAGAACTCAATCACTTGGTACCCAACAACCTCCTTGTTACACCAGTTAGTTTGAATTTTTTAAGTTAACGAATGATTGATTAAACAAACTGCATATACGTAAAAAACACTATATTGTTTACTCATCAATCAATGTACTATTTCTGAACAGCCTTCCCTGCTTGTAAACTTTTGAAAACTTAACCTACATTATGCAAGTATTTTGAGGTCACCAATACTTAGCTAACCCACTATTTGTGTTATCTAAATCACGTTAATTTCAGGAAAATCACTTTTTTATGTGGGTAAATTCATATAATCGCTTAAAGCAAACAGCAATTCCTAATATATTACACTTTTAAATAAAATGATATTATTATAGTAACCTATAATGTTGCTGTACCTGTTAAATAATACCGTTTATCCACCTTATTAAAGAATTTACCCACTATTAAAAAAAAATCTAAGCAAACTATTAGTTTAGCTTCACATTTTTTTTCCATTAGGCTCTTTTTTTTCTTGAAAAGTACAATTACAGTCTTCTTACTAAATCCAATCTGATTAGGAGAAAAGCAATGAGTGGTGTACAAGGTATTACTGGTTCAGGCTGTGTTCAACAAACCCAACCAACATGTTGTCCTCAAGATAATAGCCAGGGAAAAGGAGATAAAGGCATAAGTCAGGATGACATCATGAAGTTGATACAAATGCTAATTCAACTACTGATGCAAAGTATGCAAAATAACGACAAAAACTCAGAAAGCAACCCAGAAGACAATAGTCAATGTGGTAGTAAAGGGCCAGAGCAGTCTTCTGCCAGTCCAATAAAAAGTGCGGAGTCTTCAGCAAGAAGCTGAAGATGATTAAGGGCACCTCTGAAAGAAATCTTTTGAGAGATGCCCTTAAATATGGTTATTTTTAAAAAATTAAGCCTAATACCCAAAAAAAAACCAGTAAAAATTAAATATCACTTATTATTAAACAAAATTTGATAAAATGTTTTTTGGTGCTCTACCCAGTAAATACATATAATCATCACTGACGGCTGCAAAGTGATTATTCATTGCTGCCATAGTTAATAAAATAAATTGATTACTATAATAGTAAGAATAACCTAATCTACTATAAAACGACTTTAGGTTATCAATTGACACATTTTTATACAAAAATGGTGTATTAAGACATTGGTTAAAAAGAAAAGATAGCTCCTCCAAATCATAGTTTGTAGGACCTGTTAGATGAATCTGATGGTATTGCTGATCGCATTCAAAACCTAAAAATATAAGCATTTCCGCCAAGTCGTCAAGCATAAAAAAATTAATACGTTTATTTTCAATAGCATCATAATAGATTTGGTTAGATAATATAAATAAAAAGGGGTGAATGAACGAGTCAAAGCAAACACCAGGTCTAATATAGAAAATTTGACCTGATGAAGCAAAGCTGTTATTAACCATGTTTTTTATTAAACATGCATCATATTCATGAGGAAAGGAGTACAACATCGGTTGATAGACGACTACTTTGTCAGGTGTATAATCAGCAATATTCTTAAGCTGACATTTAAGTCGATTAACATATTGTTTAGAGGCTATTGGCGGACATAAAATATACAATACGTGTAAGTGAGATTGGTTTGGCAAAATAGATTTATTACCCAAACTCATAGAATAATAATGAGTAGACTCACCAGAACAGATTATTACTTGACCAGCTTTTTTCTTATGACCCAGCTCACTAAGCAGCTTTTGTTCAATTTTATCATAGTTGAATAAATCAATAATCATAATCAACACCCTATACTGCCATCAAGCGGCTATACTCTTATAAGTCTGGCTATAGTTATGATCAACCAGTTACCGCGTTTAGTTATAAGTTTTTATTATTAGTTATTGCCGTACACAATATTGATTTTATTCTTCTCTTTTTGTCGGTATTTTTTTACTATTTTGTTGATACTTTTTATATATATATCGGGGCCTCTTATATAAATGACAGACTCCAATGGATGGTGCTTGATTGTAAATTTACTGTCATAAACCTCCAATTCTTTTAGCAAACTTACTAGTTTACGATAACTAATGTTTTCTATACTCAGAATTTCATTTTTAATATCATCTTGTTTAATAATGTATAGTTTATATCCATCAAAATACCAAGTGGCTCTAGCCAAACGACAGAGGTAGTTCAAGTATTCTAAGGCAGTCATTTCAGGCAAATCGATAGGCTTCACTCCATTAAGATTATCCTCTGGTAGTTCTAATGGTGTATCCATATTGAAAGAAAAGTCAAGTAAAGCCTGCTTTATTGAACGGTCGTTACTTTTAAACAAGTAAGGTGTATCTGCCCAATCAGGTTGAGCCAAAGCAGCATAACTACTGATTAATAAAAAAAATAAAACTAACCCATTAGTTAATTTCATAGTTGATCGTATCGATAATATTCAATTGATAGTCAGGATGAAGCTCTTCTAGCGATAAGACATAGGCATAAATTTGGTTTTGTCTTAATAGCTTAAACAAATAGCGCCTAATCTCCTTGGAAACAACAAACACCGCCTGTTGTTTATCTGATTCAAATGGGAAGTTAGCCACTTGCTGGCTTAAATAATTAAAGAGATTCTGGGTTTGTTCCACTGGCAAGTCAAGAAAATAACTACTACCCGTAGCACGAATAGAGTCTTCAATGATTTGTTCCAGTTGGTAACTTAATTTGTATGCGGTAATTTTTCTAGAGTAAGCAAATTGGTTAGATATTTGCAGAGCCAGATCAGTTCTTACCAGTTCAGCCAATTCTTCTATATCTTGCTCATTTTTTCCATGCTTGACCACAGCCTCAAGAATCGCTCGAATATGCTTTAGTGGTACTCGTTCATCCAATAACCGTTTAAGTAAATCTGCTAACCCAGCTATTGGTAGCACTTCTAATGTTTCACTCACTAGCACACTATACTCTAAATTGATTTGATCAAGAAGTGAACGAGTTTCTTGAATACCCATAAAATTTGCAGCAAAACGGATCAAGGTGTTTGATAAATTATGGTAAAAAAATGACATCGCTTCAAAGGCAGGTCCCATATTGCCACTATCATACCTATTGGGATCAACTAGATAAAACTGATGATAACCCCAGCATTCGTTAACAGGAGTGAAATCTTTTTCATTATAAGACTCAGGTAATTGTTTGAGTATTTTTTTATCTTTGTAAAATGTTCCTTCATATAAAGGGACATCATCTATAGCAATGAGATAATGATCATTTTCAATCTTTGAATCAATGAATTGTCTATGGGAAGGTAAACGTATTCCAAACACACTGTGAAAGCTTTCCTCAAATATCTGAAATTGTCTAACAAAAATCTCATCTTTACATAGAAAGTCTAAGGTAGGAGAAACCTTGATAGTGATACCTGGAAAAGGCTTATATTTTTCTTCATCGGTTAAACTATCATCTCTATCATCAAACCAGGCGACTTCTTTTAAAGCTTTTTTGTTTTTTTCTTTAAAAATAATGTGAGTGCCTATTGCTCCTAGGCTAGCTCCAATCATTATGAATAAAAATGTAGGAAATCCTGGGAGAAAAGCAAATACGAAAAGTAAGATACCAGCAAATACCAGACTTTGAGGATAAATGGATATCTGCTTGGTAATTTCTGTACTTAAATCATCTTTTTCTTCATTAACAACCCGAGTGATAATAATGCCTGCTGCAATAGAAATAAATAATGCAGGTATTTGTGCTGTCAAGCCATCTCCAATCGTTAGAATAGAATAAATATTAAGTGCTTGGTTAAACTCTAGCTGATGCTGTGCCATGCCAATGGAAAGCCCACCAATTAGATTGACTACAGTAATCACTAAACCAGCAATTGCATCACCTTTAACAAATTTCATTGCTCCATCCATAGAGCCAAATAATTCACTTTCTTTCTGTAAATGGGATCGACGTTGTACCGCCGTGTGCATATCAATCATCCCACTCCGTAAATCTGCATCAATACTCATTTGTTTCCCTGGCATACCATCCAAAGAAAACCGAGCACATACTTCTGCTACCCGCTCTGAGCCTTTAGTTATTACAATAAACTGTACCAACGTGATTATTAGAAAAATAATTAGACCAACTGCTACATTTCCCTGAATAACAAAATCACCAAATGTAGAAATAATGTCACCCGCTTCCGCATCAAGTAAAATTAACCTGGTTGTTGTTACCGACAGAGCCAAACGAAACACTGTAGCAAATAACAACACTGCTGGTAATGTAGTGAAATCAACTGGGTCTCTCAGGTAAATTGCTACAATAATTGTAATAACTGCAAAGCTGATATTTAAGGCAATCAATAGGTCAACTAACAAGGTGGGCAATGGAATAACCATCATTACCACAATAAGCAGAATTAGCCCAACAAAAATAACATCTTTACGTCCACTAAGAATGGTAAATATTTTCTTTTTATTAAGGTGACTAGCTATATTCATCAGAGTTAACCAAAATTAGGTTGTTGAGCTAATCTTTTCACTATGTTATTAACCGCTGTCCAACTAATTGCAAATTTTCTACTTAAGCTAGCAATGGGGTATCGTTCAGAAAACTCTGCCACACGCTCCTCGAATGACGTGGTAAATCGCGAACGAGGATTTGCCCAGTCAACCATTAAAGAATGACAGCCATGGTTAGAACAGTTTACTCTAGGCACCATCGCAGTAATATAAGTTTTAAAATCACATGTGTCTAAATGCCGCCATTTACGGGTGCGTTTATCGTAACGTGAACATGACTCACCACAAATTGGACAAGAAAAATGTGCTTCATCCTTAAAATCAATAAAAATGTAAATAAGTCTTTTTTGCTCATCAACATGGACTGCTGGTATATACCAAGGGTGTTCTAACGATAATAGCTTAGAGAACAGATCAACATCATACATTATTATCTACCTCAAACTGCTCTTCAGTTTAGTCAGCTGGCGGTTAAAATACACTTTATCAGGAATAACCTGCATTAATTCATGCAGTTTTTGCGATTGACCTGATAAACTATAAACAATCGCTAAATTATATAAGGCATTTTTTGGATAAACACGTGAAGCAATTAATTGCCTTAAAATCTCTTCTGCCTCATGATATTGCCCCTGTAATAAGTATGAAACAGCTAAATTATTATATACTTGCTTATCATTACTATTTTTAGTGAGCAATTTTCTATAATAATTTCTTGCATGCTGGTACTTACCTAGTGAATCCAACGCAACAGCCATACCATTAAGTGCTTTATAGTCATTTTCATCTATTTTTAATGCTTGAGCAAAATGATTCATGGCTTGATGGGCATTGCCATGTTGTAGAGCAACTTTACCCATACCTACCCATGCAGCCACTTGTGTTTTGTTATCTTTTGTTGCTTGCTGATAATAAAACTCGGCATTTATTAGGTCACCTAACTTCAGGTAATTTTCAGCCAGTTGCAAGGCAACTCTAGCTTCTTTTCGCTGTTGATAGAGTGGCTGCAAAATCTTTATTGCATTGACATAATCATCAACAGAACTCGCAGTTGCTGCTAATTCTTGATGAGGTTTAGTATAGTCAGTTGAAATTGCTGTTTCTTCTGTAAAAAAAGCCCTATCAACGCCTTTATTTAAAGAGCAGCCTGTTAATAGAATAATACTAATGAGTATAGTTACATTTTTCATTAGAATACATGCCCCACTGATGCAGGTAACTTAATGGCATTATTATTTGGCTTTCGGCTAATTTTTCGTTCAAACGTATTAGGTAAGCGAACTGACTCAACCCAACTGTCTTGATAAGATTGCTGCGATAAATCGTAAACTTCAGGTGTTACGATTACAATTAATTCTTTAGACGTTTGGTTTTCCTTTTTTTGCTCAAATAAGCTACTAAGTAAAGGAACACCTTCTAATCTGGGTACATTACTTCGCTCAATTTCCTTTTGCTTATAAAACAACCCACCAATGGCAAAGCTTTGGCCAGATAAAAGTTCAGTTGTTGAAGTAACTCTTCTTACATTATACCCTGGTAATACAGTTTGCCCATTATTATAAGTGACTGGGCTTTGATTACTCACTTCCGCGTTAAAGCTAACATGTATTCTATTACTAGGTAATAGCTTGGGTGTGAAATCAAGAATAATACCATGGGACTTATAGCTAACATTAGAGAAACCATCTTGGTTAATAATTGGGATAGGTGTTTCCCCACCCACTAAGATTTTTGCTTCTTGGCCACTAAGAGTAGTTAAGCTAGGCTCAGAGACAATGGATACTAAACCTTTTTGGTGTAATACATTGATTATCGATGAAATATCAGTTTTTGACGTATTAAAGCCAATTGAGCTTGTAAAACTACCTGCATCCACAACATTGTTTGCATTAAAGAAACGCAAAGCATTACCAATTGCTAATGTATAATTACCAAGCCTAAAAAGTGATCGCCAGTTGGTTCCAAATACTTTGCTTAAGTCTTCTTTAACTTCAACAATTTTAAGTTTAAGGTTAATTTGTAAATTATTTTCGACTTGCGTCTTGTCAACTAGGTTTATCGTTTTTGGTATAAGTGTTTGAATTCTATCAATCGCTTGTTTTTTATCAGATTCAGTTTTAAAACTCCCCTCTACAACCAAGTTGGTTCCATTTATTCTTAACATTAAAGCGTTATCTCTAATTGTATCACTTATTAAATATTTTAACTTATTAAGATCATAATAAACTTCAACATGCTTACGCCAATACTCATTACCATCAACATCAATAGCAATTACATCAGTACTTCCAATACCAATCGGAATCAGATAAAAGCTATTCTCGCCAATCTGCTTTAACTTTGCTATATTATCAGACTGAACAAACAGTGTTTTTACTTGACTTTTTACCGAAAGAGTGAACCCTTTGTCTAAAGATAGGTAAATCTTATCTACCTTAGAGTAAGCATTCGTGATGAACAACACATGAGCTATTATTAATATTATTATTTTATTCATTATAGCCAACTATACTGGTTAAATAAGACACTGGTATTGGTTCACCTATTTTAAGATTATCAAACAATTCTTTAGCAATCTTTGCGTTATTTACAATTTTCATATTTTTACTTCGTCCATAAGCCAAGATATTTTTAATACTGGATTTGTCGGCTTTACCTACAACAACTGGCATCTTATCCTGCTTGATAGATAAAGCTACAGCAACGCCATTATTGTCAGTAATAACAAAGTTAGCACTGCTTAGTCCAAGTACTTCACCATAGTTAAGTAACTCATTACCTTGCCGTCTAATTTCAGACTTAGCTTCTGGGCTTCCCTGAGTATCTTTGGTTTCTTGTTTTAGCTCATATTGAGACATTTTCATTTCTTTTAAAAATAGTTTTTTCTGAACGATCAAATCTACTACCATATAAAAAGCCAACATTAATACGATAGCAATAATTATTTCTTTTAGCGATTCCTGCAATAAGTACCAAAAACAATTTTTCCCACACTCAACGATATTAAGCGCATCATTTATATATTTCATTACAATATAAGTTACTATGCTTGCCACTAACATGGTTTTTATAAAATTAAATATAAACTCAATTAAATTCTTCTTCTTGAATATATTCTTTAAATTTTCTACTGGATTAATTTTCTTTACTTTAGGCTTTAGCGGTTCAAAAGAAAAAACAAACCCTGAGAAACCAATACTTACTATCAAATTAACCAAAATAATTAACACATACAGAGGAAATATAAAACTCCAAAAAATATCAGACAATACAACCAAAAATGACTCACTTTTTATTAAAAAACTATACTTAGCATCTGCTGCTATATTTACAAACTCGGCAAGCTTCTCATTTAAACTTGCATAAAATATAAATACATATACAAGCAAGCAACTAATAACGACAAAATTTGAGACTTCTTTGCTTTTGGGAGCCTGACCTTTTTCTCTCGCTTTATCTAGCTTATGATCAGTCGCTTCAAAAGATTTTTCTTGACTATCATCACTCATGTTATTATTTTCCTCACAAGTGTAGAATAATAATCAAAATCCATATACTCAATAAAATCGACCTTATTAATTAGTAATATCATAAACCCAGATATTATAATTGCTTTTACAGGCATAACCAGCATTGTAGGATTTAATTGCGGTAATTGCTTGGCTATCACCAAAGTACAAACATCTACTAGAATTGAAATAATGATCACTGGAGCAGTGATTAATACTGCTATTGAGAATAATTCGTTCAACAATATAAAGGTAATTGATATATCACTTTGATCATAAACAGGATAAAAGTCTATAATTGGCCATACTTTATAACTTAGTAATACATATTGAATGACTTCTAAAAAATACCCAGAAGTAAACATCAATATGACAATATAATAACCCAACAATGAAGAAGTTGCAGTTCCTTCTCCACCACTCAAAAATGCACCACTGTATGGCAATTGTGCACCTTTAAATGCATCAAATAATGAACCAGATAAATTAAGTATCTGAAATGGTATTGTAAATATAACTCCCATTACTATACCCAGTATAATTTCTTTAAAGTTAATGCTAACCAAACTCACTGGATCATTTATTTCACTTATATCAATATCTGCATATATATAAGGCACCAGTGACAGTGATATTGATATGACAATACCTGTTTTTACTACTGCTGGAATATTTTGTTTACTGAAATATATAAACCCAAAAAATACACCAGCTAACCTTGGCACTGGCAGTATCACCGAGTAAAATAGCTCAAGTAATACATTACTATTATTCATTTACTGAGTTGCCATTATTTCAAAAATTTTATCTGTATAACTTGTAATCAAGTTAGAGGACCAACCAATCGTTGCCATTAGTACAATAGAGATAGTAATAATTTTTACGCTCATTGCTAAAGTCTGTTCTTGCACTTGAGTAAGCGCTTGAATCAAGGCAATGATTAGTGATGCAAATGTTGCTACTAAAATGGGTGGAAATGATATTATTAGCACTAGCCATAAACCTTCCACTACTATAAACTGTATTAGATCACTACTCATTGCTCATACATACCCTATTTAAATACTATAACTTAGTAGCAAGCTTTCAATTAAAGTTGTCCAACCATCAACTGATACAAACAACAACAACTTAATAGGAAGTGATATTAAAGAAGGAGACATCATCATCGACCCCATTGCAAGCAATATATTTGTTACAACCAAATCTATAATTAAAAATGGCAAAAAAAGTAAAAACCCTATTTCAAATGCCCTTTTTAACTCACTTAACACATATGAAGGTATGACAATAAATATTGAATTTTCCTCAGCTTTATACTTAAAATCTTCTGGCCATACTTCTTGACTAACAGTGATAAACATTTCTTTTGATTCTTCTGTAGTAAACTTGTTTAAATAGGATTTTATTGGTGCACTTACTTTATTTACTACAACATACCATTGTTTTAAATCTTTATTAGAAAAGTCTTCACCATCAAATTGTTGTACTGTTTTGTCAATTACTGGTGCTATTAAAAATATACTTAAAACTAGAGCTATGCCCATTAATAAGATACTTGGTGGTGCTTGTTGTAAACCTATTGCATTACGTAATAGCATAAAAACGATGCTTATCTTGGTAAATGCAGTCATCATTACAACAATCAACGGTAAAATTGATACAAAAAAACCAATTAATATATAAGGTATTGACTCTTGCATAACACTTTACTTTTATGAACACAAACTAGTTATTTTCACACCATAGTGGTCTTCGATCGCCACTAGTTTACCTTGACCAAATCTATAGCCATTTACATAGATATCTATACTTTCATTAAGTTGCTTTTCAAGCTTTATATATTGATTATCACTAAATCCTGATAAATCATCTACATTGAGAGTTAACTCATCAATAACAAATGATATTTTTGCTTTTAAATTACTCTTATGGCTTTTCATAGTCATGTCTTTATACCAATTGTTATTTAGTTTGTAACTGCAGTTATTTTGGTGTAGCGTTAGCTTTGAAAACAGGTTATTTTGTGGTTCCCAAAGTCTTATTTCACTATCTGCTGTATTTAATAAAACAATATCTCCTTCACTAAGTGACTTTATTGAAGCAATTTCTCCATATAACCTATACTGTTCTACTAGACATTTAAAATTAATTTTATTAGTATTTTCTAGATCAAGATACTTTAACCACTTTCCACAGCTGATTTTTATGTAACCATTTTTTATTTGCTTGATTTTCAACCACATCCAATCGACTAATTGTGGTTGCTTCGAAATACCTATAAAGTGAAAGTCTGTTATTTTAATGTATTTACTAACTTCTAAAACCATTCCTTCAATAAATATTTTTTTTAACTTTTCGTTTAAATATTCGACACCTGTATATATTTTTTTGTTAACTAAATATTCATTAACTATTTCTACATTTATTGCTACTACTAATAAGTTGTTTTTATATAACAATTTTAAGTAAATAAACTTTATTGACTTTATTTCTGTTTCAACTTTTTCGATAGGGAAAATTGATTTATTTATAAACTGATAACCATTATTAACTAAGTTGTGCTTAGCACACTCTTTAGTGTTTTTATTAGACAAAAGGAGCTTCTTGATTTTCATAAATCAATTCATACTTATATATTTTTCGGCTAATAGCTAATTTTTTTTGTTTAACATCGGCTAACTCTTTATTTTTTTCATTAAGCCTTTGTTGGAGCTTGTTTGTTTGGTGAGAATTATTATCAATCTTATTATTAAAATATTTGATATTCAATTTATTATTTTTTATTTCCTCAAGAGAGGTTGCTTTGTCTATACGATTGATGCATTGCTTAATTTCACTATAAAGCTTTTGTTGTTCCTGTTCTTGAATGGATATCTCATTTTTTAGAGTGGATATTTTTTTTTCGATGCTTTGTATTATTTGGCAAAGCGTTAGCTCTTTATAGCGATAGATATCGAGGAGGGATTGGATGGATTTGGCTATTGTGGGCCAAGTTGTATTAGCCATTGCATGGTTTCTTCCATATTAGTTTTTTCTGATAAACCTTGCTGTAAAAATTGATTAATTGCATCTTGATTAGCTAATGCTTGATCAAGTTTCTGATCATTACCAGCTTTATATTCACCAACACGTATAATAAACTCATTTTCTTTTATCATGCTCAGTTGACTCGTTACTGTGTTTGCAAGGCTAAGCTGTTGCTCATTAACCAATTGAACCATTAATCGACTCTTACTTCTCAGTACATCAATAGCTGGATAATGCCCTTTTTCAGATAGTTGTCGTGATAAAATCAAATGGCCATCTAGCAGCGAACGAGCTTCATCAGCAACGGGCTCATCAGGGTTATCCCCTTCCATTAACACCGTATAAAAAGCTGTGATACTGCCTTTATTGGTTTTACCTGGTCGCTCGACCAATTGAGCCATACGCAAAAATACAGAAGGTGGATAGCCGCCTCGGGCAGGAGGCTCTCCAGCCATTAAACCCAGCATCCGCTGGGCCCGCGCATAACGCGTTAAACTATCGAATAGTAGCAACACTTTAAGCCCCTGGTCACGATAATGCTCAGCGAGTCGGGTGGCTGAATTAGCTGCTTTAACCTGTTCTAAAGGTGTTTTATCTGAGGTGGCGCAAACAATAATAGTTCGATTAATTCTCTCTGTATCTTTAATCAAATTCACAAAGTCTTTTACCTCACGACCCCGTTCACCAATTAAAGCAATTATGACCAGGTCTACTTTGGCATGAGCAATCAGCATTGCAAGTAGCGTTGACTTACCAACACCAGCCGCAGCAAAAATACCTAAGCGCTGACCAACACCACAGGTGCTTAAACCATCTATAGCACGCACACCTGTTTCAAAGGTTTCATCAATCTCTTGTCGATCCCAGGGAGATGGTGGCTTGGCTTCAATATTGATTGTAGTAGGTTGCAAGTGCTGTAAATGAATACAGTTGAGAGCTTCTCCACGATAATCAATGACTTTACCAAACAAAGCCGATGACACCTGTAAGGTTAAACCTTCATCCAACTTAACCACTTGAGCACTTAAACTCAGTTGAGAAATATGGTCTGTTGGTGCTAACACAGATTTGTTTTGTTCAACTGATATGACTTCGGCAAAAAAAATTTTTTGATTAAAGTGATCAATGATTTTACATAGTTCCCCTAGCTTTAAATCGACCAAACCTGTCTCTATAGTTGTTTGCGAAACCTTGGTTACAGCACCCGCTTGGCTATAGGAAACAAGCTGGTTTAGCTCAGAAAGTACTTGTGAAAAATATTGATCTAACATCAGGGCATCTCTAATAATAGAAATTCAAATATTATTATTGGTTGCTTGACTCAACTGCTGTTTTGCACGCTCTAATACTTGATTCAATAGTTGCGTTTGAGAAGCATTATCGGCAACAATTGTCATGTCTTTGGTCTGAATAATAAACTCATTTGGCTTTAAGTTGATATCGGTCTTAAAGAATAATCCTTTACAAATAGGATTTTCAGCAGACTGCAAATTAGTTTTAGCTTCAGCAAGTGTATCAGGGTGAACCACTATCGTTACCTCATTTGCTCTAAGCAAACTAGTGAGCTCATCATGAAGCACCTTATTAATCCTGGCAGATACCTCAAGTGTTCCAATCATTTTGTGATGTAATTGTTTTATAAGCGCTTCAAAAAAAGGAATAGCTGAAGTAATTAGTGATTGCTTCATTAATTTACTAGTTAGCATTTCATTTACCATATGCTCATAGGCATGAGTATAGGCATCATAGTAAGCCTGCTGTTTAAGCTGCTGGGCTTGTTCTTGTGCTTCAGCTATCAGTTGTTGAGCTTGCCCTCTTGCCTGCTCAATTTTATTATCTAATTCTAACTTTATTTTATCCGCAATCTGTTGTGAGGTAATAATTTTATTATACTCATTACTTTTTATAACTTGTAAAGTCATTATCTATCCAGCACCCAGTATAAGTTATCAAAATATTGGCTTTGATTACAAAAACTTGAACAAAAATAACGATGAGGAAACTTTAATTTCATACGTACTGATAAAGGATTGGGTAACATTAATAACCATGTGCTCATCATTTCACACAACATAGCGTAAAGCTGTCGCCTTAAGGTAAAGTGGTCTCTAACAATTTTCTTAATTTTTTGTTTTGGTGGGTTACTAATGATAAGTGATAAATCATCTTCTGTGATAAGCTTATTGAGAGCTATCAGTTTATTTTTGTCCATAACAGCACAAAGTGAATTATAGTAATTACGCAAAGCTGCCATATAAAAAGCTTTAACAATAAAACTTCGTGATTCCAGGGTTAGCTTCAGCTCCAGCTTATTATCAAAACTGTAAAAAAACTGATTATTATAAACTTTTTTATTAATATAGAGAGATAAATCTCTTATGTATATTTCATCATTTAGTAAGCGTTTATGCAAAGCGCTATTGATTTTATAATGCCGACAAGCAACTTTAGCTAGCTCATTGGTATGAGAGTAACTAATTGGTCGAAAGTTTAAGTCAACAACTTTACTTTCCATGGGCAAAATTCTGTTCATATAGTCGAAACCCAAGTAAAGATATACCTACAATAGAGCACATAACTAGCAGTGTGATTAATAAGTTTACGCCTGTGCTCCTTCCATTACTTTCATTACTTTCATTACTTGCTACTATACCCATCTCACCGGTATTAGTTTCAGTTATATAAGGAAATACTGTAACAGCCACATTCTTGTATATTACTCCAGTGATACTTTTTGCTACCATTTGCTTTATCTGAGGTACGTAATGGTTAACATTATACTTAGGCAATGCTTTTATCATAACTGAGGCAGTATTTGGTACTTTAGTCTCTTTTGAATAACGTTTCTTTTTATCATTAATCACTATATGAACACGTGCCTCTACCACTCCATCAATCATCGAAATAGTATGGCTCAGTTCCTCACTTAATGCATATACCGTTCTATTTTTTTCTTCCATTTGACTAGAAATTAAACCGTCTTTCTTAAATACATCACCAATACTTGCATATTTCTTTTTTGGTAGTCCATAGCGTTTTAATACCATTGAAGCCTTTATAAAGTCATCTTTTTCAACTAAAATTTTTATTCCCAGCTTTTTTGTGGAAACCACTTCAGAATTTATATTATGTTTAAAAAGTGTGACCGAAACTTCATTAGCTTCCCTTTCTGTAAGCCCAGTAACAAGTTCTTTATCACAGCCATACAGCAAAAATAGTAACAATAGAAAGTATATCTTTATTCTCATGATACTCTTGTAAGCTCATTTATTTTTGTTGAAATACCACTTACTAAGTTTTTACAAAAAGCAAGGTTAGCCATTTTTTTCGAGTAACTATAATTTTCCAAAACAACTTTCTCTGAAAATTTTATATTATTAATTATTTCCTCTTTATAACTCTCTGGAATATTATCATTACTCTCGATCATTCCTATCCATTTGGCTGCTTGTTTTTTATAGTTATTAAAGATGTCATTCATGCTAAGTGGCAGAGAACTTGAAAGAAACCTGTAAAGTTTTGGCAAAGCTTCAATTTTGTTTATCTCATTTAACCCATTGAAATCACCCATGGATTTATAAGATATTTCTCTATTTGAAGCAATTTGTAGCTCAGCTTTAGTGAGATCTACTTCACTGGCAATTGGAATCATAACACCCTCTTTTTTAGCTATCCCATCTCAGCAAAAATAATTTTGATATTGTCTTTGCTAACTAACTTTCCTTCCAGCATATTTTTTGCCTCATACTTAGCCTCGTTTACTTTTCCAGAAGCAACCATCGCATAAAGCAGAACAATTCTTGCTTCTTCTAAACAGTTAATTGATTTTTCAAGTGTATTTTTTAATATGCGAATAGCTTTAGAGAAATTACTGTTCATTATTTCTATTAATGCATATCCTATATCACTAGCTGCTGATAATGGATAATTTTTTGCCAGTGCATCTAAAATAGATTTCGCCTCATCAATACAACCATTTTCAATTGCCTTGAATGCTACTTTGACAATTAACTCTCGAATATTTTCTGGTATTTCGTAACTAACCTGAGTCATGACATGCACCTTAAATTACCAGTGTAATTTTCTTATCTTTCTTAACAAATTGTAGTTTTTTTTGTTTAATACTATCTAGCTTCCACCCTGATGGAAGGGTTTCTCTAACACTATATTTAACCTTATCGGACAACTTAATATAAGGTTTATTCCCTCCCCAAGTTGAAATCAGCTTTAGCTCCTCAAAAACCAACTTATTCAAGTCAGGCACAACCATATCAATATTATTAATTTCGTATTTTACTTCTATAGTTCTCAATATTTCAGAAACCAACTTACTATTTATTTCATTGTGCGGCACATAAGCTAAAAACTGCCCTAATTTATAATCAATCTCTATAAAACTCTCTATTTTATGATTTTTTAATAATTTAAGTAGAAAACTGTTTATCTTACTTATAGAATGCACTCTATCTACTTGAATATTTTCAATACCAAGATCTTTACTGATATAGTTGATAATTTCCTTAAGCTCTTCTTGTTTATATATAAACCCAGAGAGTACCACTTGGCTTTCACTTATATAATCAATACTTAGATTATTTTCATATTGTTTTAACAAAATATTTAATGATTTAACCAAGGCACTATTATCAAAATAACTTACACTTTCAATGCCCGAACTATTTACTCTGTACTGGCTACCACCAATATCAGAAAATACTGTTGTAACAAATATCAAGGGTATAGCAAGCAAAGCGCACAATAGCCTTTTACTTAAGATATTTTTAATATTATGGCCATCATTTAAAGAGTATTTTTTCTGTAATTGACTCTTAGACTCCTTTCCAATCTTAACAGTGACAATGTAATTTTCTAAATTATATTTTATATATTTTTTATTTTTAGATAAAAGCTTATCAGCATATAACTCTACACCTTCATTTCCAATTTTTAATCGATACTTACCTTTAAGACCTGATAAGATAATATCACTATTTAAGTCACAGCCTATTTTAAATTCACCACCTTTCAATTTAATTTTATTGATTAGATTATCTTTATAATAAGCTGTAAATTCCATAAATTTTCCAACCTTATTTATTGATTAGAAAAATAAGAGCAGTACATAAGTACTGCTCTTATTAATTTTAGTTAATCCTCATATTACCTGTTTGTCCTAATACTGCCATAGCAGCTTGTGCAAACTGTCTTGCTTGATCAGCTTTTGACTTTGCAATTTGCATTTGAGCAGCTCTTTTAATTTGAGCTGCAGCGTTTGCATCCTGTAACGCCATCATATCTAATGCTGCTTGTTGTGACTGATTAAATTGGCTTGATGCATTTTCTAAAGTAGGCATGTTCTTGTCTCCAAATTTATAATTAATTCTAAGTAGATTTAATTATCTGCTCGATATATATGAATTCTCTCCTTTTTATATAGTTACCAATCCATTGTTTAACCCATATACACCACACTTAGATTTGCGCACATACTGCACACTAAATTTGTATCACAACTAATTCATTTTTTCCAAAATTTTTTTAGATGCATTATATGCTTTTTTAATACTCGTTATTTTTTTCTTTTCTTTTGGTGACATCCCTCCCCTTTCAATCTCTGCAATTGTTTTTAGTTCTTCAGCTAATTTATCAATAGCTAATTTACTTATTTTTTTGTCTGATAACTCTTCTGTTTGAAACATAAGAAACCTCCTACTTAGGTATACTATGTCATGCTTCTAATGAAATACTATGAATCAACGCATATTTGAGTAAATTTTCATTATTTAAAATCATGATATTTTATTTTTTAAACCCGCGCACCAAAATATTAAAATGCAAGCTCTTATTCTTTAAAGAGACTACATATTATTTTTCAAAAAAAACTTAAAACAAACCAACCTATTGATTTTTATATACTTTATATATTCCGCAGACAATATAGATTTAATTGCTAGTTTGACTATACATTTTTGGCTGTTATTACATATGCCTAAATAAGAAAAGAACTCATCCTACCAAACTTTATTAGTAATTCAGAATGTTTATCAGCAGTCTCCTACTTTGTAGTAACTGTATTAGCTAAGTATGACATTATTATTTCTATATAAATTAGCTTGCTGTATCTTCAAAGACTAACACGCTTTTTACCCACACAAAAAAATGATAATACTAATAAACTGATGACGCAGTTAACAGATATCACTGTGTTATTGTAGCCACTATTTTTCACTAACACTTATCTATACCAATGCGAAGGATTTTTAGGTGAGACCATCGAGTAACGAAGCCCCATGAGACGATAGAAATAGGTGACTGGGGTGTAGAGCGACGATAACAAAACCTAAACATAATTCACAACGGGTATACAAGGAACCAACACTACATTGAGGCTTTATACACCATTTTTAGTGCCTTTCAATACAAGCAGAGTTTCGTTATCCAAATTTGTTATCGACAAGTTCCAACCAGCTTGGTTAGCTAACTGTTGAATGGTGTTTACTGAACGCACATAATGTTTATTTGGTAAGCACGCGATTATCTGTTTAAAATCAGCTGTTTAATAACCAATGCCAAGTCAGGATTTAAACCAAAGTGCAATAAATAGTCAGTAATAGGGACCAGCTGATCCCATTGCGCTGCTGATTGTTGATTAGCTTCCATCAGTCAACGATCTGCTATCTTCAGTCAGAGCAAACATTACCTTTTCATGTATTCTTCAGTCGTTACACCCTTTTCTTTAATATCTTGATAAAAGTATTTCAAGACTTTCGCTAACTCTGGCTTATCCTTATAGTAAGCATCTGTTAGGTATTTATCATCATGGCCAGGTACCCATCGACTATAAAGGAACATTTTTTCTGGTCGATCAGCTGATCCATCACCAGGTAAGGACTCAAATCGTCCTTTGTCTAAGTTGCCATGTTTCGCGTTAAAAATGGTCTTATAAAACTGGTCTGGTGTTAATCCTACAACCTTTTCATTACTATATAGATAACCAGGGCCAGTAGCCGAATCAATAATCAAATGTTTCCCTCTGGCACCATCGTAACGAAACCAAAGATATTTAACAGGGTCATCATTTACTCTATTCATCCCTTGATGACTAAACCAGGCGTATTCAGAGAAACCATCAGTGCTCGTTACTTGCTTATACTGTAAATTAGCGTAATCGTATTGACTGACATAAACACGCCAATTTTGTGGATCGACAATAAAATTATCAGTTACTCTTCCACCACTGCGATCAGAATATTCATCACTTGCAAAATACCAACGCCCATCAGCTAATACTTCGGCTTCGAAAGGTGCAATCCTTGATTTTATGTTGTCTTGGTTAGGATTAGAAAAGTCAATTTCAAGCTGATTATTATGTTGTGTACTATATGTAATCTTTTTATTTTCTGCATCGTAGGTTGCATGCTTATATTGATAGCCTTGCTGATCAAATACTTTTCCTGCTTTAGCATCAATAATCAAGCCATTGGGTAAACGCCATAATTCGTTGACGTAATGTTGGAATAATACGGGTATACTAGTATCCAATTTATTAAGCACTCGAGCCCCTTTAAGCATAGCAGCAGGCTGTTGTTGCTGTGCGGTATCAGTTGCTAGTGGCGTCGTTGGTTGTAGTCTTAGTCGGCCAGCGTCATCTGTATAATACCTTACTAGTTGATCATCATACTCAACGGTAAACTGCAAATTAGCAGCTAGGGTTTTTGCAGCATCAATTTGTACTAAAGGCTGCTGTACTGCTGAGTGACTAATACTATTATTAATAATCTCCGTATTCTCAAACTTGATACCATTCAGTTTAAAACGATCGCCATTGTGAATATCACTTAAGTTTAACTGAACACCTTTATCGACGACAAATAGAACATCCTGATTTGCTGTAGAGCGTTGTATTGTAGCTATACCTTCACCCCGTAGCTGTAACTGAAAGTCTTCTGCATCTAACGTGATAGCTTTACTGCCTTGAATATACTCAATATCATTAGCGATAAGATTTGTACCAGCAAGTCTTTGGTTCAATTGTAGTAACTCTATTTGTTCCTGGCCAAGTGTCACCTCACGCCCCTGACTATCTTTCGCCATCAATAACACACTTGATTTATCATCGATATATAAGCTTCGCTCTGACAATGCATCAATCACTTTCAATCGCCCATCACTTAACTCAAATCGCAATTCTTCTATCGACTTCCAAGCAGAGATATCAATGACAGTTGTGTCATCGCCTTCAGCATTTTTATTATGAAAAAATACATTACCTTTAATTTGATTACCCAGGAGAAAGGCTGATTTACTATGTCCAACATTAATTATTGCAAACTCAGCATTTTCTATTTGAAATACATTGTCTTTTCCTGTACCTGTATTAAGTTTTACAACGTCAGACCCTCCAAGCATAAATGTTTTGCCAGTAATCAATGAATCGTCATGTTGGGTGTTTAAATCAACATCAATTGTGCCTGTTTTATGATTCCCCTGAATTATGAAACTCTCAGTACCAGTGGCTGTTAAACTAGAATCACTCTCATTTTCACTAATCACAATTTTAGTCTTTTCTCCCAGGGCAGCCGTCGAAGGAGGAATATGTACAACATCACCCGCTTGTAAACCTTTTTTGACTATATTGGCGTTAGCTTGCTGTAATAACCTATATTTTTCTCCGTCTCCATAGTGTGATCTCGCAATTTACCACCATGTATCACCCTGCGACACTTGATGAGTAACCATAGGGATTTTTAGCACATCACCAGGCTGTAACCCTCGTTTAGCAGCTAGTTGATTAACCTCTTGTAGTGCTTCATATTTATGGCCATTATTTGCTCCAAAATATTGTTGGGTTATTCCCCACCATGAGTCACCTGGCTTAACAGTGTAGGTAACAGAAGCTCCAGCAGTGACTGTAATTTGATTATTCTTTTGGGTGCGATCTTGCGGATTGGCTGGATTCAATATAAATGAAACGGAGTCCCTACCTTCATCACCATGAAAATCAATCTGCCTAGATTTTGTTATACTTTCCCCTACATTTCCTAATTGTTTTTCAGTTAAATAAACCCTAGCTGCATTTAGAGCATACTGGTCTTGTGCTACTTCGTTAAAAACAACTATCTCTGATCTTTGACTTCTATTAAGTGCATTCCTTCGATCATTGCGTAAGGTATTATCAATGGTTTTATCATTTTCTATTTCATGTAGCTTATCCCAGTATGCTTGATTCGGTAATTTACCTGATTTAAATACTGCAATAACTTGTGCAGCATCACCATTAGCGCGCTCATAAATCCAGTCAAATGAGTAATTTACATTCTTCTCTAGTGCTTTATCATTTGTTGATTTTGCTTCTTCTAGCAAGACTCTTTGTAAGTTTTCCCTACCTTCAATCAGTAATGCCGATCTTCCTGTTGTAAATACACTGGAATCGTCTTTTGTTTTACCAAAATAGCTTTGACCAACCGCTTCGGTGGCAATAAAACTATTTGATTTGTCCTCAAACCCATTTACAAAGCGATCCTTAGCACTACCACGATAAGCAAATGCTAACGTTCTTGAGCCTGTATTTTCTCTAAGTTGGGTATCAGTCTGTTGGTTAACACGCTGGTAGCCCTTTGCATTATTAGGATCAAAACCATCATTAACATCATAAAAGATTGCTTTTTCTACACTACCAAAACCCCGTTTTTCAGTCATTATACTTCCAGGGCCATCATCCAACGTATCTGGTGTGAGACGTTCAATTTCTTCATCACTTACCCCAAGCTCTTTTAACTTTTTATTTGATGCTTCAAGCTCAGCTTGGGTCATTTTTCTCATAGAGGGGTGTTGACCGTATAAATAGGTAGCAGCTCCAGGGTACATCGCGGAGGTATCTGTTTTCATATCACCTGACATGCGAAATACTTGCTCAATCAGTTCTTTTTGATTAGCAATCATTTCTTTGCGCTCAGTCATTGCTTTCTCGCGGCGTACTTCTTTCAGTTTTTTTCCCCACTTAGTCACATCGCCCAAGCCAAAGAAAGAAGCTAACCCATAACCAATTTTATCGCCTGTTGAAAGTGGTCCTACTTCTTTTTCATATTCTTTGATAGCTTTTGCTGCTTGTAGCGATTGGGAAATGGCCCCCATAATTAATGCACCAATCGCTACAATAGGTGCAAAAGGAGCTGTGGCTGGATTTAATAACATGACTCCAGCCGCCATACCCAGGCCACCAGCAATCACATCAAAACTACCTGAAGCAATATCAAATTTTGCTAATTCATCACCTGCTCGTAACCGTAGCACACCGTCTTTAATACTGAACGCACCATTGACAATATCTAGCGCTCCGGTGACGACACTCAGTGGGCCAGCTACTTTGCCAAGCTTACTTAGTTTGCTTATGCCTCCCAATGCTTTCATACCTTTTGAACCACCAAACATTGAGCGCATTAGCTTCATTGCGTTGGTACCTTTAGGCATGCGTAATTTAAGGCGCTTGGCAATATCACCAATATCTGCCGCTCCAGACAACAATTCCTCTGTTGCTCCTAATAAAGTGGATGAAGCTTGTAAGTATGCAAGCGGGTTGTTAGGATCAAAGGTTCCTTGCGCTATACTCGTACCAAATAATCGCAAGCCATTGGCAGTACCAAATGTGCCATATAAAGACATGGCTCGCTGCCCCAGCCACTCTTTAAGGTACGATCACGTTGATCTCGCCGTTGTTGAACAATATCAGCTAGATCTGTATTAACTTGCTCTCGACCTAGTATTGTTTGAGCTTTATTGGCTACGCTTTCAGGTAAATCAGCAGCAAGCTGATGACGTAAGCCTTGAAAATCAGTTATCGGTTGTTTGTCATTAATTATATCTTTTATTGAACTACCAGGATTACGCAAAATGTCATTGGTTAACGACTCCTGTGCTACACGTATGATAGACTCTGGAGGCCTAATGCCAGCATTTTCTCCGTTAAAACCCCAGTAAAATGCCCTGAATAAAGCATTTACATCACTGCGTGTTTCACTGGGTTGTACATTAACAGCTGCAGCATGTCCTGAAAATTTCACCTTAAATAACTCGTTTCCTTGAGCATCTATAGTTCTTATTAAGTTAATTGGTTCATGTAGGGAACTAGTATTTTTACCAAAGCTTTCTATTTCCCCTATTCGATTACCATTCGCATCAACATTTTCAATTTGTATGTTGCGCCGATAGTTCTGAGTTAACCTTTCAAGCATGTGGCGATCATTATTGGTTAACGTTACTTGTGGCTCTCTATGATTGATATAATTGACTAAATCTTTTGCTGCAACCCTACCTTTTCCTTCCTCAGTGTAGTGAATGATAAACTCACCTTTATCATTAGTACTAACACGCTCTATCAAGCTATTTGGACTATTACGTAACTCTCTGTTGATATCCTCAGCTATATCTCTCTTATTTCCTTTTGCCCATTCATTTAACTTTCCTAAAAAAGCATCATAATCATTGGTTGTACCCAATAGCTCAGCAACTTTTGCTTCAAATTTTGCTTCATCACTGGTTAATGGAGAACCATTCCCTGAAATAATGGATGCTTTTAAAAATAATTGGCGATTCCGACCAAAATTGACCGAATCCTGTAACA
The DNA here is from genome assembly GCF_026309355.1 of Spartinivicinus marinus. Classification (NCBI taxonomy): domain Bacteria; kingdom Pseudomonadati; phylum Pseudomonadota; class Gammaproteobacteria; order Oceanospirillales; family Zooshikellaceae; genus Spartinivicinus; species Spartinivicinus marinus. Next base: position 5,121,427 of record NZ_JAPJZK010000001.1, on the reverse strand, counting down.
AGGCAGCTACTGCTTTATCAAATCGCCAAGATAACTCTGCGCTAGTACTGAAATCAGTCGTAGTGGTAATGGGTTTGAAACTAGGCCTTCCTGTTTCTTTAACATGAATATCCAACGCATAAGCTTCTGCTTTTGTTACATAAACAGGCTGATTATTTTTTGTATTGTGCTGAAGTTCAATTTTATTTGCTATTGATTGATACAGGTCATTACCTGATATTCGCTCAGTAGTTGTTGTGACTTGGCCAGGGTTAGCTTCAGTTGGGTTTCGGCGTGTAATGGTAATTTCGTCACTTGCTCGATCAACAGTGATAACCCGGCCATCAGCAAGCACTTGAGTAATTGAACCTCGGTAAGCATTGGTTCCCAAGGTTAAATCAATTTTAACTTTTTGATCACTTCGTTGTAATCGATCAAATTCAGTTTCAATTTTTGTTGAACTAGACGAAGGGTCATAATTATTTTGTTTTATACTATTAAACTCATCTACAAAGTTTGGTTTACCCTTAAGTACTTTATATTCATTAGTGACTCCTTCGCCTTTCAAAAACTGCTCCAATACTTTTCGGAAGCGGTTATCACCTAATACATTACGATGATGGTCGATGAGCTTACCTTGAGAATTGCGCAGTTCTATACGTCCATTACTATTGCGCGTAACAATGAAAGCGGGCAACCAGCGGTCTTCATTATTAATAGTAAATTTCCGTTGGATAACAAACCCAGCTGCTGTATTTTCTTTATTGTTCGTAGTAATACCTTCTTGTATTACACTCGCAGTAGCATAAGGGTCCATTACTTCATGCAGTTCCCCATTTTCAAAGTTCGATTGACCTACACTTGTGGTTTTAACTGTTTCTAAAATATCTAAATTGCTACCCAAGTTAGATAAATATCGGTCAAACCGTTGAAGATCTGCTAACTCTTGGGGAGAAGCCAAGCCATTTATCGCTAATTGCCGAATTTTTTCTATTGTTTCTTGGTTTGCTTTGAATTGTTGTCGACGCTTAATAGAGTCATTACCCATTGCATCACGGGCTAGTTGTAATGCTCTGCCTTTATTTTCCTCCAACGAGCTGATTCCTCGTTGCTCGTTAGTCATTCTCGAAATCCCAATTGTTGGGTCAATCTCCTCTCGAAATATCGAATTAACCAGCTTCATGCTATTTTTGCTATCAAGTCCAATTATGGTGACATTGAATCCACGCTTTTGCTCAATACTGCGTGTTTCCATTACCTCATAACCACTAACAGCAAAATTATCTTTATTATTTAATATTTTCTGTATGTTAGTTTTGACCTCTAAAATATCCTTACCAACTTGCTCTATTTGTTGCTGTAAGTGTTGTTTTTCTGAATCTGTAATATCACTTGATATTCGGCCATTCAACTCCATCAGACGCTGATTAAAACCTTCACGTTGAGATGACAGCTGCTGCACCTGCTGCCATTTATCATCTTTTAATTTTCGCTCTATTTTAATAAATGTTGCACCTTCTGCTTTATGTTTAAGTGCATTTTTTAAGCGCCACATAGCGTCTGGGTCATTATTCACTACTTGATCAAGATCTGGGTAATAGTTAACCCTATCAGCCAAGTTACTACCACTAAGACTGCCTGTAGTATGATAGAATCTGTTGTTATTAGACAACTCATCTACATTAGGATTATTATTGTTCGTTGCAGCTTTTTTTGCATCAACATAGTCTTTTATTTTTTCTTTCAGATCACTAATCAAAAATGAGTGACCACCGCCACCCCATGTTGTTGAAACGCTATCACTGAAATCAGGATATGTAATTTTTGTTAAGCGAGACCAGAGGCTAAACGCTGTTTTTAAACCCCAATCAACTTCTCCTCCCTTATATTTAACTGAAAAGTCATCAGACTCACCATTGGCTTTTGCTTCCCATTTAAATGTATAACTCCCTGAGGCTGCTATCCCTGTACCAAGTTTTAAGCCAGCAGACTTTCCTAAACCAATAGCACCTTGTTCTCCGGTTTGAAAAGGTGAATCTACATCTGTTGTACCTGAAGCGACAACACCTGTTACACTCAAGTCTACCGGTTTAAAATCAATTCCTTTGGTAGCCTCAGGATTCCGCCTTCCATGGTTTACTAACCAATCAAAGTTTAACGCTTTGTCTCCCTTGCTCAACATATCAATTAAGCTAGTGACATCATTACTTTCAAGGTACGCGGTTGTTTTAAGTTTTTTAGTCGTTTCAAATAACTTTAAGTCACCTTCAGCATAGGGAGCTACAAAGTAATTAACATTATCGACTTTATTAGTGAATTGATAAGTCCCTACTTCGAGGGTTAAGCCTTCAAATTTTCCATTGGCTCCCATAGTAACTTTCATACCATTAGCATCTTTTTCAAACTCGATGCTATTATCACCTTTAATGCCTGTTTTAGCTAATGCACCAATATTAAGGTTATCGCTAATTCCTGTACCCATAATATCTACTATTGAGGTTGTACCCCACTTTAAAGAAATTGTTCCTTCAGAACCTAGGGTAAACTTAGCGCCTTCAGGCATAGTATTGATAAATGCACTAAATTTTTCTGATAGCTCTTTACTGTAAAGCGCTTTTTGGTTCGCATCACCATGTATTGGGGGAGATCTTAAACCAAGCAATCGACTCAACTGTTCCTGTACTACATAACTGTTGAATATTTTTTTACTATCACTCACACTATTTTCTAAATTAGCCTGGTAGTTTTTATCCAGCCTAGAAAATAAGTTTTTTAGTGGCAGCATTAAATTTTTTGCGGATGCAGCATAACCAAATAATTTGCCAGCAATCGTTCGTTTACCAATTGAGTGGGAGCCTGTTCTACTTTGATCCCAAGGGCCAACGCTCACACCTAGATTTTTTAAAGAACCGGTAGGATACATCCTACTCCAAACTTCTTCCCAAGCAGTTTTGCCTTCAGTACGCTGCGACTGCTGATTATCGGCATCCGTCGTCCGTTTTAATAATGCATCCAAATTACTGATAGCACGCTGTTGATTTTGCCAAGCACGAACCCTACGCCTCATTTCTTGGTAATGCGAATGAGGTATATTGGCTTGCTCATCGACTTCTTGAACATCTGGTACTGTTAACACATCTGGTAAACGAACAGGGTTGGGGTTAGTATTTTCCTCACTATGAGGTACCCACCTTGCCTGCTGCCACCATGAAATGCCTTGCCCTGGCTGACGAGCAGGCGACTCAGCATCTGTGAGATAGTAGCCTTTGCCACGCTTATAGGTTTTACCCGTTTCCTCAAGGGTACCCGCAGCAAAATCAACCTTATATCCTTTCCCGTTTGAAGAAATCGCATAAAGTGCATTATCACTTCCTTCCCGTAGTGCTGATAGCGCAATAGGTTCCATTATGCCTAATTTATGCCCTTGAGGTGATGTAAAGCGTGTTACTTGTTCTACTTTCCCTGATATTGGATCTATTGATGTGAGTGTGTTGGGGCTGGATAGCATTAACACTTTCCCATCACGTAAGACCATATCCCTTGCAATATCACCAGACTGAGTTACATCAGCGTTAGTATCAACCCGCGTAGCATACCAAGACTTGCTTGGATCTAATCGAAAGACGGTTAGTGTTTCCCGATCATGTTGGCTTTCTCTAAATTGATTTTTGTATGTACCAACAACTACCGTACCATCATTTAGAAATGCAAGTGCACCAATATATCCATTCTTGTTATAATCCCAATGGAAATTATTCACTCGACAAAGATCACCACTTTCTGTCAGCTTTAATAACTCTTTTCCGCCATTAGAAAAATAATAGCTACGATCTTTAGAATTATATGCTATCGCTGTAGTGGGAAATAAAGGACTCGCTTGCAAATAAATATCATGAGAACTCCCTAAGTAATGATCGACTCTTTGTTCATTTTTATTTAGGGCGCTAATATATAATCCACCATCAGACGTAGAGTAAATAACTGGCATATTTACTGGATTTAATAATTCTGATAGCTTTATAGAGTTTATTATTATTTTTTTATTATCACCTTTTATAGCTACTGGATCAAAGGCAACCCTATCAGTGGTTAATACATTATTTTCAGTTTTATCTACTGGTGAAAATGCTATTGATTGAGCATCAACTTTTGCTGATTTACTAGCACTATTGTGATTATTCTCTTGATACTCGCCTTCTTTATGCTCACAAGCGATTGCTTTAGTAATACTTGAAAAACATAAGTTACTCATACTTTTTAAGTTTTTACTGGATTTCTTTGTTTTATTTTTTAATTGAGTTGAACGGCGCTGGTGGGATGAATGAATGATTTCTGGAGCATCAATATCATTTTGTGTTGTTAAACTACCATTAGGTTGGTGGTCAATTGGTGACATAGACATACTGCTTGCTCCTAATAACCGTTCAGTTTATTATGTTATTGTCTTGTAATTATGAATTTATTAGTTTTACTCCATTGTTAATTGAGTAACCAGAATAATTAGTGAGAATAGTCACAATAGTTAATGAGAAATATTTTATTAGAGTGGGTTGACTCGACTAGTTGTCGGCATTTATTTGATGTAATTCACACTCAACTTTTATATTGCTATCGATAATAAATTAGAATGCACTACATATACCCAATGCATAGGATTTTTAGGTGAGGCCATCAAGTGACGAAGCCTCATGAGGCTATATTAATAGGTGATTGGGGTGACACCATGCATTAACTGCATTCCCACCTTCCCTGAAGGTCAGGAGCGACGATAACAAAACCTAAAAATGATTCGCGCCGGGTATATAACATCATTATTACCGTTTGGGTAAAACACTCATAAAGAAGCTGGTAATGACATTTTATTTAACCACTACCCACACAAAAAAATGAGTGATGAGAAAGATTAACGACGTAGTTAACATTTATTACCTGACTGACTATTGCAGTTCAGTTTAATATTTTGTTTTATATAAATATATTTTGGGGTGTTCACCCCATTACTGCCTTACCCACCTAGTTTTAGGTGGGATTTTTTTATCAAAACTATCTTTAGAGAGCTTATAAAAAAGTGTATTTTATGAGATGCTTTTTATCAGCTAGTTTTGTACCCACTTAACACAAGCAGTGCCTTACTTTCCAAGTCAACAGGTGATAATTGCCAGCCAGCTTGTTTTGCCAGCTGTTGAAGTGCTTTCCGTGATCGAACATAATGCTTACTTGGTAGACAAGAAATTATCTGTTTAAAATCTAACTGCCTTTCATTACAAAGTAGTTCTAAATCTTTGCCTAAGTCTAACAATGAAAATTTTGTAGCAGCCTTACTCAACACTTTGCGCATATAGCTGGCTATCACAAAGCAGCGGTTCAATTGTTGTTGGTGTATTATTTTCCCTTTAAAGGCGCCTAACCACCAAAGTTGTTTTAATAAAGTTTGAGAGTAATGATGGTAACACAATAGAATCTGTCCATCTTGCTTACTCGCCTGATAACACTGAGCCAAGATTTTTATAACTGCTTGATCATTGATATGATCTAATATTCCAGTCGCAACAACAATTAAGTCCATACTACGATTTTTCAATGGCAATTTAGCTGCATCTGCTGCTATCTGATTGCTTTTTTGGGAAAGGGCTAACATTAGCTGAGCATAATCTACTCCAACCCAATGGGCATTATCTGCTTGCTGAAATATCCCTTGTATTTCACCACCACTACAACCCAGTAATAATGCATACTGATATTCCCACTGATTGAGCAACTGCTGTTTAATCTCTAATGCCAAGTCTGGATTCAATCCAAAGTGCAAAAAATAATCAGCAATAGACGCTAGTTGATTCCATTGTTGTGCCCCTTGGCCATTATCATTTTGATTGTTTTGTTGTTGCTTCGACATGACCACTAGCCTTTAATAAGCTAATTTTCAAAGTTTAGTTCGCATACTTCACCATAACATATTAGCCATTGATATATATCCAATCCAAATGGGTTTTAGGGCTAGTTATCAGTTATCGAAGAGCCATGAAACCATATGCTTTGGTATTCGTTTCCTTGTAATTAGCTACTACTGTTATCCTCTCTAAAAAAAAAGCAGGCCTATGGCCTGCTTTTTTTACTCATACAATTTTAACTGACTATTGAGAAGCTCTCTTAAAGAGTTCTTCTACAATACTCGTTAATGGTTGGCTATAACGAGACATCCAAGTTGCTTGACTTCTCCAGTTTTGAGGAATGCTTTCACCTTCTTTCCACTCACCGTTTCCAGTCACATAGCTCATCGCACGATCGTTAGGGCCAGGTGTCCATAAGAAATCTGGATGCTTATTGGTATACCACTCACCACCAATAATATTACCATTCTTATCCAACTCTAGGTCATAGGTATAACGGACAGATGTGATACCATCAAAACGAGAGTCGTCATATTCACGATGAGATGGGCTGGTTTCAACCACATAACTCATCCGCATTCTTACCCCTACAACATTTTTAGCATTTGATGCACGATATTTCTTAAATTTGTCTTTTGAGTAATTTTCAACAGCAATCATTGCATCTTTGGCATTGTCATAGGCAACACCTGTTTCTGGGTTAAAATACGTATAAGAATAGCTGTAAACAGGCTGGTTCCATACTTGATAATCATAGGTTGCATCAATAATGAAGCTACGCTTGCTTACACCCAATTGGTTAACTACAGATTGGTGCCAGCTGCCAGGGTTAGTATCAAAACATTTTTGATCTTTTACCCGACCATTTTCATCTCTAGCTGGGTTTTTAGTATTACAACGACCACCAATAAAGCGAACACCAGGTGATGCTTCAGCCCACAGTAAAGTACCTAGTGCTTTGATATCAGATGGGTAAAACTTAATATCTTCGCCATTAGCACCTTTAACTACAATGCTATGTTTTGGTCTAGGTAACATATAGGCAGCTGGAGCCCAACCATGACATAACCCCATCCAACGCTCAACACTACCATTACGGTCGTAATAAGACTTACCCATATTCCAGTTTGAAGCCGTCATACTATAACCACTATCACCAACTAGTAGGTCATATTTTTCAGAAGGCGATAAATCATCAATATTGCCAGCCATTACATAACTGTCAGGTGTTTTAGTTTGGTTTGTGTAAGTCCAGTAATCATTCCAGTCGCTACTATTCCAAAACCCTCTGTCAGCATAACGAGCTCCTAGTCCACCTTTGTATAAAGCCCAGTAGTCATCAGACCAAGGTACTTCATCTAACTTAGCACTATGTAGGTTTTGCTGATCCATCGTATGCACATTACGAATTAATTCATAGCCACTATCAACTAAACGAGCTGGGTTGTCATTATACTGACTGGCTGCTCTCGCATACCCTACTCTTTTTTGTGTTTTTACAATGGATTTTTTAAATTGGTCTTTTTTAGTTACATAAGCTTTTGACTCAATTTCTTCTTGAGAAAACTTAGATACGACAGTAGCTGCTTGCCCTTGGTAGTTTTCTTTAACTGGAACCTCATCCATTACCTGTTGAGGGTTTTGGTGAAATCTATCTAAAAATTGTGTTATATCAGCTTGCTCTGCCTGGCTGACACCTGCATTAGCTTGAATTGTTGCAGCTAATAAAGTCATTGCAAAGAGAGGTTTGTAAGTTTTCATTAAGTCTTCCTTTATTTAGTTTTTTATTACTGCTTTTTTTAACAAAAGCAATTCCCTACCAGCCTTAATTAAAGTAGCTAGTAAACTTTTTATTTATGGCAACAAATATATACCACATTAAAATTATTTTTCTATTTAAAAGCATTATTTAAAGCGAACACCCACTTTAAGGCATCTTTAATCTATTATCTTTTTAAGTATAAATAACTCTGTAAAACACCATATAAAATAAAACACCAATTAGTACCCAGCTTGGCAAAGTGCATACTAAAGCGCTGAAAGTTAGTGTTATTGCCTATTAAACATAGCCACTAACCAAGATAAGTCTGGCAGGAATACTGAAGATACAAATATACAGTTTTTTAACCGATATGGTTTCAAGTTTATCCTTGTACTTCTGTACTGGATCATCATTGCTGCTATCACCTAACTTTTGAGAAATTAACTTTTACAATCTCTCAAGCAATCACATCATTTAGGTTTATTATAATCATCAGGTGTTAACGTAATCATGACATAAATCAACCGCCAACACCCTGTTTAATGGGCGGGATTATGTCACATTCATGTTTTATTTGGCTAGTTTTCCTTTAAAAAAAGAGTACGTCAGTTAATACATAATATAAATAGTATGCGAGCGCTCACAGCTGTATAGCATTAGAACAATTTGACGTTTTTATAGCTAAAAAAATATTATATATACAACTAACGTCTAATACACCATGACCTATATGATTTATTTTCCTACTTATTATGAATAATATTTATTTGGTTTGTTTTGTATACAGCTTTATCGCTGGAAATAGCTAAATAACGGAAGCAACTTTATGTGATTACTTACTTTATTACCTAGTTAAATTGTGCTGCGGAGAGTTATTGAAGAGTATAGAAGCTATACCCTTCATTTATTGATATATTTTTAGACCGTGGCAGCTTCAGCCAACTCAAAGTGCTGCCGATACCTAACAATATCTTCAATGGATACAATAGGCATATGGTGAGCATTAGCAAACTGTAGAATTTCTTGCTGATTCGCCATCGTACCATCAGCATTCATTAGTTCGCATAAAACGCCAGCAGGCTTTAACTCCGCTAATGCCATCAAATCAATAACTCCTTCGGTGTGCCCCCGGCGAGTCAGTACCCCACCTGGCCGTGCCCTTAAAGGAAATACATGGCCAGGCCACCTCAAATCAACTGGTTTGGCATCAGAAGCAATTGCCGTTTGAATGGTTTTGACCCGATCAGCAGCTGAAACACCAGTGGTGACACCTTCTGCTGCTTCAATGGATATGGTAAAAGCCGTGCCATAATGACTGGTATTTTTAGCCACCATCATGGGTAAGTCCAACGCTTGCAGGGTTTCATCAGTGAGGCATAAGCAGACAATACCGCTACATTCTCTTATCAACATGGCCATTTGCTTTTCTGTGATAAATTCCGCAGCAAATATCAAATCAGCTTCATTCTCTCGATCATCGTCATCAACCAACAGAACACCTTGACCTTGCCTCAGAGCAGACAGAGCCCGTTCCACTCGTTGAGTAAAAGCATTTAACTGCTTACTTAGAAACTGATTCATGATAGTACTCCAATGCATAAACATGAATCAGGGCATGGGAAAATGCATACCTTTAGCTATGAGTACAACCTAGCGGCCCATGCGCAAAATAAAGTAACAACTTTACCAATATCACCCATGCACCACTAGCAACAGCTGAACAACAACCTTCCAACCAAATAGATATCCAACATCAATATTTTTGGCCGTAATCACTCACACTAACTTAATAGCATGCTGTGTTTTCAGCTACACCTATATTGAATCCATAATATATTGCATCCATAAAGGTTGCACTTATAACGAGCAATATAAGCTGTACTACATTATGCAACTGTCGTAGTAGCATACGCTACCCTCTCCCATCCGGACTATCACCGTCGGCTTTGGAGTTACACCAAATCTGCTGACCTTGGTTATATAGCGTTCAACCTTGTAAAGGAGAGCTATTAACCAAGCGCTCGCGGGCTTTCTTATTGGCTGAAACCATTTTCAGCCAATAAGATCACCGCCGGTGGGGAATTTCACCCCGCCCTGAGAATAACGAAATTGATGGGTGCTAATATATAAGAAGAGATAGAGAAAAGACAAGCTACTTTAGGAAAACTGGTATCAGTAAGTCTATACTGAGCAATAGCTTGTTGTTAATAAGAATAAATGAAGTATAAATGCCTCAGCAACTCCCCACGCCCAATGTAATTAATTACTTAGTATTTTGCTTTGTTTTCATACTAGGAACCCCACTTTCTGCCTCTCAAGATCAACTTGAAAATTTACTAGAACTTGAACTAGAAGAGCTTATGACGATCAGTGTGGTATCTAAGCGAGAAGAGTCTATTGAAAATGCGCCAGGTATTGTAACCATTATATCTTCTGATGAGATCCAAAGGTTTGGTGGACGAAACTTACGCGATATCTTAAACCGGCAAATCAATATGATGGTTGTTGGTAACCATATATTCCAGGAAAACCAAGTATCTCTTCGTGCAGCGTTAAATGGACTGCTAGATAACCAGATTCTGTACTTGTTAAATGGTCGTCCGTTAACAAATTCACAAGGTCAAGGCGTTCACATGGACTTATACCTAAACTTTCCAATAGACCTTGGTAAATTCACAGAAAAAAAACAACTATCTGATGTTAAATTGAATTTTTATATTGACAACCTGTTAAATAAAAATTTATTTTTTCCAAATTATGCAACAAGAAACGTTAGTACTTTTCCAAACTATCAAGGTAGATCAGTTTATGGCACAGTTGAAATTTCTTTTTAGTGGCACCCATGATCCAATAGAACAATCCAACAAGCATCAAAGGTTTAGTACTATTTGCAATAAAACTGGTCGTTAATTGAAATGCACACTGTTAATCAGCCCATTTACAATCTGCCTGATAAAATAATAGTGTCCCTTAAAGGCCTAATTTCATGCACAAAATAGTATATACATCAATAAAAACTATTACCGTCTTATTATTGTTTATAACACCATTTGCTCAAGCACATGATTCAGTTCAAGAATTAGCCTATTGTGAAGCTGAGCCAGATGGTAGAAATCCTGATTGTTATAATATTAGTGACAGAAGACGAATTAATAGTAACTTGCGAGACATGCTAGATGATGGTTGGCAATTAACTAGCGTAGTAGCAAATTCAACCACTGGATTAAACTATTTTTATTTTACCCGGTTGAGAGAATAATTACAGAAAATGGCTATCAACTGCCAACTTTCCCCTTCGCAAAGGGTTTAGTCCTTTTTGCATAGGGGAACGTAACATTAAAAATCAGCTATGACAATACCACTCATAAAAAATATAGCTTTTTATTTTAACTCCAACTTATATTTAGCAAAGTAGTCTTTCACTTTCCCTGATTCAACCAACTCTTGTATTACTTTATTAAATTCATCCTTTAATACCGCATGAGGTGACCCTTTGGCAACAGCATAGTTATGTAAAATTATGCCTTTGGGCCGATAGTTTAAATATCTAAAACTTATATTTTTAACGTTTAATAGCTTTTCAACGTCTACAATTTCTGACTCAGATGCCGTTAAAATATGAATTTTTCTTTCATCGAATGCTTTAATTAAAGCGGGTAAAGACCGGTAATAAGTTTTTCTTAGCGACTCAGCTTGATCCAGTGCTTTAAAATAGGAGTTACCTTGGATTAAACCGAGCCTGAATTTAAACTTCTCTAGTGTAACAAAGCGCCCTACTTCTATTTGACTTGTCTCTTTGACTAAAAAGTAGGTTTTATGCTGTTGTTCGCCAATCGGTTTAACAAACTCAACAACTTCATCTGTTTGCAGCTTATCAGGTACATTCGGTATGATATCTACTAACCCTGTTTTTACATCTCGTAAAGTCCTGTCCATAGAAGACTTTCGCCAGATCACTTGGTAACCAAGCTCTTTAGCTGCCGCATTTAAAATATCCACTAACGCACCAGTTGGCTCTCCATCTTGTTCATACATTAATGGTGGGATATTTCTGAAATCACTTCGCAATATTTTCAAGTTAGCCAATGCGATCTGTGGTAAACAGTAAGCAACAGTTAATAGTGTAAAAAACAATCTCTTCATACTAGCCTCATTAAGCTTAGTATTAATTGTAACATGTTTCGAATGTATACGAAAAACAGTCTCTCCTAGGGCCTGTTAACACTATTTGAATCATCACTGCCGGAGGCTATTATTTTGTCCAGCAAGGCACAAGGAATGCCGTGTAGTCATTCTACATACATAACTACACGGCTGGGCGGAAAAATAATCTCGGCCCGAGGGGTTGTGGCTGTAAAAGTGCTACTCGTTGTTGCTCATTGTTTATTTAGAACAACTAAATTTCTCTCTTCGCACCTAGATTAGCGTTTTTACAGTCACAACAGTGACGGTTACAAATAGTGTTAACAGGCCCTAATTGATTAAGACCAACAGATAGCCCATTCGTTATGTAAAATTTGTTGAATCAGTTTGTATATTGAAAATGTCTTAATTATTTTGTTAAAAAACAAATAGCACTATTATTTGAAATACATCACATAACAGCCTCATCGCACATTTTTCAACCTAACTTAAGCATACCGTTTACTGTGCACTAAGTAGCCACATTTGCTTTCTTACAACAAACCATGTAGTCATTGAATATTCATATCAACTCATACTAAATGAACCAGATAGGGTCCAACATAGACTTTCAAGTCAAACTACAAGAACTTTAATTTGAAGAGCAAATACAAGCTGCTACTCTAAATCAGCGCAATATCATCTAAAAAGATGTCAATTGTTGTATTTCTATCTTAATCAGATAGAAAGCTGTACTTATAAGACATTTATGATTACAACTTAAAATACAGGTTATCAAGTGCATTAGCCCTTTTTCTCATAAGTTATTTATACTTTTAAAGTTAAAATTCAATAGTGATTTTATTGTGATTATTTTTACCATCATCATCCTAGGGCTTGGACTCACTACTGGTTTTATTGCAGGTTTTTTGGGGTTCGGTGGAGGTGTCTTACTGGCTCCTGCCTTAATCCTATTAGCCCCTATAATGACTGGCAATGTATTGAGTTTAGAGCAGATTACCGGTATTACCGCCACACAAGGGTTAGTTGGCTCTATCAGTAGCTGGTATTTTCATCGCCAGCATACCCAAAATGTAAAGTTTGGTTGTACTATTGGCGTCCCAATGGGGTTAGGAGCAATGACGTCCAGTTGTTTTATATTACAGCTTGGTGAGTTATGGATTTTAACGACCTTTACATTAATGCTATCTTTTGCTTTGATTACTAGTATTACTGTACCTAGTTTTATTGAATATAACGAGTCAAATAATTCACTATTATTCTCTACTTCTTTATGTATCGGGCTGCTAAATGGTGTCATTGGCCAAGGTGGTGCTTTCTTTTTTATTCCTTTTTTCGCTTATATTATAGGTCTACCAATACGCCAAGTAGTCAGCTCAGCTGGTATTATTGGAACATTTTCAGTCAGCAGCAGTTTAATGCCCCGGTTATTTTGTGACTTAATACCTTGGCTATGGGTTATGATAATTACACCAGCTGTTATTTTAGGTAGTTATATTGGTACCCACCTGCACCACAAAGTAAGTGATCAAAAACTACGATGGTCTATCACATTCTTTTTAGGACTGTCACTCATTCAACTGATTAATAAGATGAAAGGGCTTTTGTTTTAATGACTTATAATGATATTTTTCGTCACTTATTACTATAAACACAAGTGTAGTGTTCTACTTCAGGAAATGGCTCATAAAAATGATGTAATAGTCTTTTCCACTCTTGATACTGATCAGACTGTCTAAAACCCACTGTATGATCTTCAATTGTTTGCCAGTTTACTAATAAAATATAGCGGTTAGGCTTCTCTATACATTTCTGCAATTGATGTGATATATAGCCAGGTATATTCACAATTATCGTCTGTGCTTTACTAAAGGCTTGTTCAAAATCTCCTTCTTGGCTAAGTTTTACGTAAGCGCCAAATAACCCGCGTACTTTGATAAATATTCTAGTGGTTCATAATGGGCTCATTGTTCAGAGGAGTCAATTATGGCAACACATACAGCCCTTCAAAATAAGTGGTATAAACATATTCAAGCATGGAAGCAATCCAACCTCACTCAAAAAGCGTATTGTGAGCAACACAATTTAAAAACTAACCAATTAAGTTATTGGTATCGTAAGTTTGAACACGCCGACGTTCCACAAGCCGCTACACTAGCTCCCTCTAACTTTGTCCCTGTGACAATGAGCGAAGAGAGCCAAATAAAAGACAATAACACTCCCCCCAACCTAACACTTCAGTTTCCCAATGGAGTTTGTTTGACGGGTATACAGCTGTCGAATATAGAAATTGTCCAAGCGCTATTGAAGGTACTGTGATGACATTGATTATGCGTCCTTCAGCGTCATTAACAGCCGTTTACCTTTATCGTCCTCCTATCGATTTTCGTAAGTCCTACCAAGGGTTAGCCGCGATTGTTGAGCTAGAGTTAGGGCATAACCCTTATGAAGGACACCTCTATGCTTTTACCAATAAAAAGCGTAATAAAATTAAATGTTTGTTTTGGGAAAACAATGGGTTTGTTCTGTATTATAAAAGTTTAGTTGAGGAAAAATTTAAATGGCCTAAGCGGACAGAGTCACTGATTACCCTATCAGGTGAGCAAATAAATTGGCTACTGGATGGGTACGATATCAATAAAATGGTACCCCATAAAAAACTGCATTATGAGTCGTGTTTTTAATCTTTAAGGCGTGAGTTTCAGGCGTTAATTGGGTATAATTTATCTACGATGAAATTACCCAAAAATATCGCCTCTACTAGTCAGCAATTCTCCTCTTCTTATGTAGAAGAACTCAGTAGTTTGCTCCAAGAAAAAGAAGCCATTATCGCTGATAATAAACGGCTTATTGATCAAAAATGCCATATTATTGAAGAGCAGCAAAAGCGCATTGCCATATTAGAGGAGTATTTACGTTTAGAACGTCACCGCCGATTTGGACCCAGCAGTGAAAAAAATACTGCTCAAGGAGAGTTGTTTAATGAAGCAGAGCAGCTTGAGCAACAGGCTAACACGGCTGATGGAGAAGAGAGTAAGCCACAACCGCCCAAGAAAAAGGGTGGCCGGAAAGGGTTGTCACCTGCTATTCCAAGAGAGCAAATCTACCTCACACTCAGTGAAGAAGATAAAGCGGGGGCACTTGATACTTTTTTTGTCAAAGTGAAAGAGGAGCTGGATATTATCCCAGCCAAAGTGCGTGTCCTGGAATACTTGCAAGAAAAAGCCGTATTTGAAGATGATAACGCGCAACGCACAATCAAGTCAGCCCTACAACCTCAGCATCCCTTACCCAAATCGGTAGCAAGTACTGGTATGCTTGCTTATATCATTGTTGCCAAATACATGGATGCGCTTCCTTTACATCGTTTAGAAGGTATCTTTAACCGCTACGGAGGAAGCGTTACCCGAACGACGATGGCGAACTGGTTAATTAAGCTCGCTCGGCCATTGCAGCCATTAATCAATCTACTGCGAGACCACCAACTGGTATATGAACTTATTCAAGCCGATGAGACCCGCATCCAGGTATTAAAAGAGCCTGGTCGTTCACCTACATCCAATAAATATATGTGGGTGACACTCGGTGGTCCACCAGAACAACCAGCCGTATTATTTACTTATGATGCCTCTCGCGAAAAGGAGGTGCCCCTGCGACTGTTTGAAGGCTATCAAGGCTACTTACAGACAGATGGTTATGCGGCTTACGATGCGGTATGTCAAGAGAATAGTATTACGCGACTTGGGTTCCGAGTAGATGAGGACGTTACCGCCCTCACCCCTCACAGACCCGGACGAGCGCAATTAACGCATCCGGTTCCTCATCGTTATTGCCTCGCTAGTTGATGGCCTTGAATATACTGATGATAAATATGTGGCTGTTCTAATGGGAAACGGTTGAGGAGGGCCGTAAATCGTTGCCAGGGAATATAGCTTTTCCTGGACCGCCGCCCCAACCACTTACGCCACAAGTGTTGTACTTTATGGTGGATGTTTCTTAGCGATTTACCATTACCCGTGACACCAAAATAGGCATAATGTCCCCGTAATTTACGATTGAGCATTGTATGCTGTACATCCAATGGCTTGTGACGATATCGCCGACAAAACTCATTAAATGCTTTCAGTGTCCTGGCAAGCCGGTCTTTAGCCGTCTTCTGTCTTACAACAAAATGGCCTCGTCTGGATTTACCCCAGTAATGTGTAAACCCAAGAAAGTCAAAATTAACGGCCTTTCCTCGTTGCTGATTTTCTTTCCTAAATCGAAAGCGAAAATCGACACGCCGGGTTTTCTCTGGGTGTAGGTTAAGTCCATATCGCTCAAAGCGTTTACCCAGCACTTGTTGTACACGATAACAATCATCATAACGCTCAAATACCATGACAAAGTCATCGGCAAATCGCGTTAAACTACAATTGCCTCGCATACGTGGTTTTACTTCTTGGGTAAACCATTCATCCAACACATAGTGTAAATACACATTAGCTAATAGGGGGGATGCTACCCCACCCTGCGGCGTACCTCTGCCGGAGTATTTCAATACCCCAGCATCTAGAACGCCAGCTTTTAGCCACTTATCAATCAGTTTACGGACAACACCATCAACTACTCGTCTGGCCAGAAAATTTCGCAGGTGTTGATGATCAATCATGTCAAAATATCGTTGAATATCAACATCCAGCACCCAACGGCCTTTCTCATCCATAATATGATTACGTAGACTTTGCAGAGCTTGATGAGCTGATCGGTGTTTACGGAAACCAAATGAACAATCATAAAAGTCTTGTTCATAAATAGGCTCCAGCAACATCACAACCGCTCGCTGAACAATCTTATCCTCAAAGGTAGGAATACCTAATGGCCGTTGTTGGCCATTACCCTTAGGGATATAACTGCGACGTATGGCGGGAGCTTTATATTGCCCCGATTTAATTCGGTCCAATAAGTCTTGGAGGTTAGACTCCAGTTGGCTCTCATACATTGCTGCTGTTTGACCATCCACACCAACCGCCCCGTCTTTACGGGTAAGTTGGTAGGCTCTAAGAAGCCATGCATAATCAATATAGTGATTTAGAGAAGTAAAGGCCATCGCTGGGTTATTACGGGCCAGCATGGCTATTCGTTGTTGTTTCGTTGACACAAATATAGGTTTCTGTGCACCCATTATGTTTCCCAATAACGATTCAATAACAATGGTGCTCCCTTTCCTCGTTAGGGTCCTCCCGAGCAGAGTTCCCCTAAGTCAGCAGTACTATGGAGCACTAAGACTTCCAGTATTTACTACCCGGTCACTTATGGATTCGCTCACGGGCTCCTGAGATTGCTTCCTGTTTGCTCCATCAAGTTGGAAGCAGTTGCTTGATGGCCTGGCCCTGTTCAACCATAGAGCCTATGGTGGTTACTACCCAGGTCAACACTGGACCTCACAGGTTCCTGAGAAATCCATCCTATACCTTTGCCCTGGTCATAGATCCCGGTCGGACTGCAATACCTCACCTGTAGTGGTATTGGCAGTGCTGACCCCACACCCAACACAATGAGGTCTCCGACTGGTACATGATATCGAGACTCAATCCCACGGCTTCAGTACCCGCTGTCTACGCTTCACGAATAACGTTGCCGTTACCCATGCAAGACTCACTTCCGGCTGGTGGTTAACCTTTACCGGGAGGGAGTTGAACCCTCTGGATTTCAATGAATGATTTCAGCTCATTTAATACCTCCTTCATTCTCAGGCTTAGCCTGTCGCAAGTTGGGATCATGCTCGCCGTAAATTTGTAGAGGCCAAAAAAGCTGAGCCTCAACATACAAGTCAAACGGGCAACGTCAGCAAAGCGACCATTGCTCTCAATATGATTGCCAAGCTATATCGCATAGAAAAAGATATAAAAGGGCTGGATATTCAACAAAAATATCAAATCAGACAAAAGCACGCTAAACCACAATTAGACAATATCCGGAAATGGTTAGATAAACATAAAGACAAAGTACCCAAGGACGGCAAAATTGGTCAGGCCTTTACTTACCTTGATAATCAATGGGATAAACTGGTCGTCTATTGTGAATCAGGAATACTCCCCATCAGCAATATCAAAGCAGAAAATGCTATCCGCCCCTTTGCTGTTGGTCGAAAAAATTGGATGTTTGCAGATACACCACAAGGTGCCTATGCCAGCGCCACTTATTACAGCCTCATTGAAACCGCTAAAGCCAATGATTTAGAGCCTTATGATTATCTTAGAATCGTCCTAAAAGCACTACCCTATGCAGATAGTGTCGAAAAGCTTGAGGCATTACTTCCTTGGAATGTTGATAAAAGCCTGCTGAGTTAACCGTAAATTATTGACTAGCTTAGCTCAATAACGCTAAAGAATTGGCGCTTACAGTTTTACATCTAAAATAGCGACTTCTAGTATCATACTATCTGCCCCTGGCTATATAGCCACTCCATTATCTTACTTGATACTAATGAACAGTTCTGTTTATCCTGGTAACCTAACCATTTTACTGCCTCAATTTCAGCATTAGCCCGAATTTCACCACTAAACTCTGCTAAATAGCAGGTCATCTTAACCTGAGTACCTACTGAACGACCGTGGGCTTGCGCTTTAAATGTTGCTATATATTCAAGCGTTTCAGGTTTAAGCTCAATTGATAATTCTTCTTTAATTTCTCGAATAAGTGCAGCTTGGTCCGTTTCACCTACTTCCCGTTTGCCTCCAGGAATATAGTAAGTATCTTTACCTTTAGATCGAGCACCCAGTATTTTTTTATCTTTTATAAAGATCCATGCCAACTTATCTATTTCTTTCATTATTATCTCATTCGTGAAAAGCATACCATTGCTGTTTAGTGATTTTATACAATACATGCTCCCGTAATGGGCTTTCCGTTGATACACTAGGATGCTCAAAATTTTGCCTGGTATTGACCATCCCTAGCCTTTGCATCACCGCTTTCGACTGTTTATTAGTCACTGATGTAAAAGAAACCACTTCACTCAAGTTCAATTGATTAAACGCAAACTGTAATACTGATTGTGCTGCTTCTGTTGCGTAACCAACGCCCCAATATGCCTTAGCCAGGCGCCAGCCAATTTCAACACAAGGGGTAAAAGGCAGCTTTGCTTCAGGCTGATGAAGACCTACAAAACCAATAAACTGTTTAGTATCCACTAACTCTACTGCCCATAGCCCCCATCCTCGTTTGGCAATCAAAGAGACTATTTTATCTGCAAACGCATCACTTTCCACAGCTGATAAACAACTGGGAAAGTACTTCATCACTACAGGATCAGCATTGATAGCAGCACAAGGTTTATAATCCTCCGACTGCCATTGACGAAGTATTACCCGCTCTGTTTTCAGGGTTGCTATTTCAACCATTTATATTACTTCCAAACAAAGTGTCATAAAAGCTAACTAGAATACAGTAACTAAGATAATGCTACTACCGCTTCAATTTCAACCAGTAGATCTGGATGAATTAAGCTGGATACCTCAACCAGAGAGCAAGCAGGAAGATGCTTACCGTAAAACTCAACAAGCATAGGTCGGATGGTTGACAAACCATCGATTGATTTTAAAAATAATGTGGCTTTTAGGATATTAGTTGAATCACACCCTTCAATCTCAAGAATTGTTTGAAGCTGGCTCAATACAGTTTCTGTTTGCTCTGCTATACCTTTGCTTTGATTATCAGTACCTAATGCCGTTAACCCTGATACATACAATGTTTTATCATGACGAACAGCATGTACATAGGGCCCTACAATTTCAGGTAAATTTTTATGGCTCTATATGGATTCCTAGGGGGTAGAGCACAATACCACAAATGAGGTATTATTTGACCTCATTGGAAGGCTGTCATTAGATAATATACAAAAAATGATCAATATTAAGCAGCTAGTGGGCCGTGCGGAAAATAAGGTAACATTTATTGTTTTAATATAAAATAGTAGTATGAATACTACAAATGAATTTCGTTTAGCAAATAGCGATAAAGCAGAACTGAGCGCGTGGCTTCGACTAACAACTTTGCCACAAGGGTTAGCAATGAGGGCAAGACTGCTTTTATTGCTTGATGAGGGGCATAGTCCTACCTACATAGCCCTGTATCTGCAAACTTCCCGCAAAAGCATTTACAAGTGGAAAAACCGCTTTATTGAAGAAGGGGTAGATGGTTTGTTTGACCGTCCACGTCCTGGTAGACCTAGCCTAATAGATGAAGCAACCATACAAAAAGTTCTAACGTTGACAACTGAGCGTATTCCTCATGAGTCCACACACTGGAGTGTTCAGTTAATGTCAAAATATGCCGAAATTAGCACTTGGCAAGTGAGGCAAATATGGAAAGCTTTTGACCTGAAACCTCATCGGATTAAAACATTTAAGATTAGTAACGACCCTGACTTTGCAGAAAAAGTGGTGGATATAGTGGGGCTTTATATGAATCCTCCTACCAATGCAGTCGTTCTATCTGTTGATGAGAAATCACAAATACAAGCACTGGACAGAACCCAGCCGGGACTACCATTGAGTCCAGGAAAAATCGGCAGTCGAACCCATGATTATAAAAGGAATGGAACAGTTTGTTTATATACTGCATTCAATGTACTGACTGGCGAGGTGACAGGCAAAGTGACAGATAATCAACGTTCAAAAGAGTTTTTAAGCTTTTTGAAGCAGATTGAAAAGAAGACGCCAGAAGGGTATGAGTTGCATGTCATTCTTGATAATTTAAGTGCTCATAAGACACCTGATGTCATGAAATGGGTAAATAAAAAGCCGCATTTACACTTTCACTTCACTCCAACAAGTTCATCATGGTTGAATGCTGTGGAAGGGTGGTTCGCCCAGCTTGAGCGTAGAAGCTTATATAGAGGTGTATTTACAAGTGTTAAGGAACTTAAGGATGAAATCTACCGATTCATTAGCGTACATAATCGAGAACTAGCTAAACCATTTAAATGGGTAAAAAGTGCAAAAAGTATTATTGCCTCTGTGGAACGAGCAAAGAAACTGTTACCTAATTAGCCGCACGGCCCACTAGTAAACGACAAACAGTGTTATCAGTTCATTCGTCAGACTCGTTGGCCCAATGGCGTCAGTTGCCCCCATTGCCAGTCCCAGCAGGTTGAAAGCAAAGGCTATCACCAGAAACAAAAAGCCAGGAAGCGTTATCTCTGCAAGGCATGTTGTCGTACCTTTGATGACCTAACACTCACCGTTTTTTCTGGACATCACCAGCCAGTTAAAGTCTGGATATTATGTCTTTATTTTATGGGATTAAATCTATCCAATCGTCAAATTGCTCAAGAACTTGATATCAATAAAGACGATGCTCAAAAGATGACAAACCAGCTACGAGAAAGTATTTTTTCTAGGCTTCCAATGGCTGTACTCAGTGGTGAAGTAGAGGCTGATGAGGTCTATGTAGTGGCCGGCCACAAGGGTAATCCTGAGGCAGTTAAAAAAAGGCCGTAAAGGTCGAAGAAATCGATTAAGAGGTGCTCGTGGACGAGGCACATTAGAAAAAGAAAAGCCGCCTATCTTTGGACTTGTTCAACGAGGTGGGCAAGTGATTATACGGATGTTAGATAATGTCAAACAAAAAACCATAGAGCCCGTAATTAAGCAGTTTGTTAGTCCAGATACGCTCATGCATACTGATGAGTATAATATCTATTCACGGCTAAAAAGTTGGGGCTACCAGCATAAGACTGTTTGTCATGGAAAAGGCGAGTACGCTCGAGATGAAGATGGTGATGGCTTTTATGAGGTACACGTTAATACAATAGAAGGCTGCTGGTCTCTATTACGATCATGGCTAAGACCTCATCGTGGAATATCTCAGGAAAAATTGCCTTATTATTTAGCATTATTTGAGTTCGTATATAACGTAAGACGTCGTGGGAAAAGTTTGCTTAATGACTTAGTGGAGTTATTAGTATAACTCCCCCAGGAATCCATATAGAGCCAAGGTAATTATGGTTCACGGCGTTTGGCCAAAGAACTCCAAGAGTTAGGCTTTGAAATCGGTCGTTATAAAGTTCGTACATTAATGAAAAAACTTAATTTGAAAGTAAAGATAAAGACAAAATATAAAATCACCACTGACAGTAAACACAACCAACCTATTGCTGCTAATATTCTTAATAGAAAGTTTAATGTGAGTACAGTTAACAAGGTTTGGACGACAGATATTACCTATGTTTGGACTAACCAAGGATGGCTATATTTAGCAATCGTAGTTGACCTATATTCTCGGCAAATTATAGGCTGGTCTGTACAAGATAATATGCGTTCACAGTTGTGCTTGGATGCATTAGCTATGGCGTGGCACTGTAGGCTGCCTGCACACGGAATCATCCATCATTCAGATAGAGGTAGTCAATATGCAAGTGAGGAGTATCGTAATCAACTTAAGAGCTATGGCATGATCCAAAGTATGAGTAGAAAGGGAAATTGTTGGGATAATTCCCCAACAGAAAGAGTATTTAGAACACTTAAATCAGAGTGGTTACACCGATTTAACTTTCAAACGAAGGATGATGCACGCCAAGCTATCTGGGACTATATTACATATTATAATAGCGAGCGAAGGCATTCAGCTTTAAACTATCAAACACCGATGGAATTTGAGAGAGTCCATCAATTGAAGAAAGCCTCTTAAAAAACTGTTGGTTTTTACTTGACCACTACACTCTGTCTGTTTTACTAGTCAAATAGTCGGAACCAAATAGCACTAAAAACCACGCTTGCTGTACTATAACTCTTGTGTAACCCAAACAACTCTGACCCAGTTGTTACTGCATTGTCTCATGTTCGACTGCTTGTTTGTCGTCCACATTTTGTGAGGCAATGCTTTTTTACAAGCCCTTCAGTTTTACAAACTAACTTCTTTATAAGGTTATTTCTTGCCCAAGATTTTTTAGTTTTAATCAAAACCTAGCTGGGAGTTGATGGCAACTATTTTTCTTCTGGATTGATAAGCTTTAAGCGTTTTAATAGTGGAATAAGCAACAAAAATAGTACAAACCAAGGCACACCCATTAAAATCTCTAGCCTTGTAATAACGTGAATTAGGTACAAAAACTGCCCTAACTGATTAAAATAAGATCATTTATTATACCAATAAATGGTTTTTTAGGCTGCAAACAGTATGTAATAAGCCCACAAAGTAAATTAATAACAAAGCCTTTTTGGCTTCGGTGCCTGCTATGCTCTATATGATTGATATTTTTTAACTGATTCAATTATAGCTTTTTTCTAACTAATAGTTTATCAGACATTAACATCAGTTTATTTTTCATATTCTTTTTAATTCTTATAATTAAGTACAACCCTTCACCAAGTAGTTCATCAGTCAATTCAGATTATATGCAACCTTTGTCACCGAATAACTTTCCACTCAAACCCTTAGTTAATTATTTAAGGGAAGCTCAATCATCTGCATTCTCAGTTGTTAGTTTTAAAATCTCTATAGTGAGACTAGTGGAAGTAAATTAATATGACCAGTATTTCATTGATTGATAGTTTGCAAATCCATGGATTTTTCCGCCCCCTCTTTTTTTTGAAGCAACTTTCCCAAGTTGGCATAAACTTGATAAAAACGTCATCGACATCGCAAAATAATTTTACTGTACTCGTCCTTAAACCTTCTTTTTGTTTGTTTTTTGATTGCACACTTAACTCAATTATTTAGAAGGCTTATATTCAAGAGAGAGAATACTTACCAATACTAAAAGTTCAAAAAACAGCCTAAACCTAGCCAGAACTGATTATTTTTTCTCCAGATTCACGTTATTGAGAATCTAGCTCATTATATTGAAGTACAACAAAAACATGATCAAAGTGAATGGGACAAAATGAATTGCTAGCGGGTTTCCGCTAGCGATGTAACGATTCTGGTTTAATCTGAGTGTATCGACGCAACATATTCCAATCTTTATGACCGGTCACCAATGCCACCTCCTGAATATCATAGCCTTGCTCAAATAACCGACTCGCCGCCTCATGACGAAGGTCATGGAAACGTAAGTCGTGAATACCCAAGCTGCGCACCACACGAGTAAAAGCAGCCCCCACTGACTTTGAATTGTAGGGAAAAATTAAGTCAGAAACTTGTGATTGCTTTAACTCGATTCCGAAGTTTTTTTAGGTTGACATAACTGCTAATTTATTTATGCAGCCGCTCTGTATTTTAATGAGTCAGTGGGCTCTTGTTTGCCCAAATCTAAACCCGCTAAATGCTTTTTCGAGCGGCGCTCAGGAAGCACACTGATTATTGCAGCGGTAAAGGCTTTCAGTTGCTGTTTTGGTTCATCAGCCGTGACAACTGCTTCTACAGTTTTTATTAGGGCTTCTGTTTTGATTCGCTCAGTCAAACAGCCAACAGGAAGCCCGGGCTGCTTATTTTCAAGGCGGACGGATTGCTCTGGATGTAGCAGTAACATATGGTCGTACAGCAGGCTCATGATCACGCCTCGCGTTGATCCTTCTTCGCCTTGTTGTTTGGCCAATCGGTTCCAGCCAGCATGTTGCTTCCAGTCCTCAATGAAAACCTCAACTAACCATCTCAATGTATAAACCCTAGCAATATCACCATGCCGCCAGGACATGTCGGATGCCACTAGATATCGATAATTTTTTTCTCCCTCATATTTCAAAGCAACCACAAACCGCTTTTTACCATGGGCTTTCACATAAACCCGAGCCGCCAGCATGGTGATTGACTGTGTTTTTTGGCCTCGGATAATTAACTTGGTATCGACGCCTGTTTGGCGTGCAAAGTAATGTGTAAGTCGTACTTTTTTTCCTTGGGAAAGGATTAGTTGATTGGAGCGTAATTGACTCACCACTTGAGCACCACCCGTCGCAATGGAAGCCTTATCCATGAATTCTGCTGTGCTATACAGTGCATCAGCAATGACCGCATTAATCTTTATATCAGAAAATGACAATGAAAATGCTTCAACCATCTCAAGTGCTAAAGCTTGTTTGGTCGGATAATCTGGGTTGGGCTTAGGTTTTTTGGGTCTTTCTTTTCCAGGAATACCCAGCCTCTTTAGGGCTTTATTTTTCTGACGCCAAGCACTTAACGCTGGATCAGGTGTATAAAAGCGAAAAGCAATCGGTAAGGTAGCTACAGGTGTCACCAGTAGCATAAACACTAGCTCTTGCCCTTGAACATAGCCGCCGGATTTTTTATGTTTTATTTTATGCACACCTTTAATACGTCGTGTTCTCTTGGAGCGGACTTTATCACTATCGTCAAAAATGAGTACTCCTCTCGTAATATGATAGTGATTGAGTACTTGTCGGACACTGGCTTGCAACAACAATGACCAGGCAATTTTACTATGGTAAAACATCCAACGTAATTGGTCCTGCTTGAATGCTCCTAAGCTACACCGCTCAAAAACAGCCCAGCAAAATACACCAGTGACACCAATTCCCATCAGCATAATAGTTAACCAGCGACACTGGATACGACTTAATCCAGGAGATTGAAAAGAAACAGTCAAGGTGTCGTTTAGAGTTTGAACAAACTTTATCACATGGGGAATAGGGGTAATCAACACAAGTCGTCATCAAGTCGCTATTGAAATACAAGCGCGATATACTACACCATCACTGGTCTGCAGGTGTCGTGTTGATCGTTCTTTGCTAGGCGAAGAAATGGAGCAATACCTGTAGTCCAGTCTTCTGAATCTCTCTCATCGTGCTAGTCAAGCATTAAAAACTTCGGAATCGAGTTTAAAATAATATCCAGCGATTTACCCAGTAGTGGCACTTCCTGATGATTATTGTGTTTATTTTTGGGGTCTTTTCGCTCCCGGATGATGATCGTTTTTTTATCCAGATTCAGGTCTTCCCAACGTAAACTGCAGATTTCGTTTTGCCGCATGGCTGTATCGATAGCAAACTCAAAAATATCACTCATTGGAATATTGGCTTGCTGTTTAGAGAATCTTTTCTCAAAGGCTTCAGATAATTGCTTGATTTCCTCTGGTGTAATTCGTCGATCTCGTCGGCTTGATTTACCGATAAGCCCTAGCTGATTAAGCACTGGTCTTGCCGCATCAATAGCACCAGAGGTAATAGGAAGCCCCCAACCAGCTTGGCAAAGGCTGAATATGGTTCTTAGGTAAGTCACGTCCTGGCTAACAGTGGCAGGCCCCGCTCCTTCAGACTGACGAATCTTGCAGTGCTCAAGGACATCACTACTGGTAAGCTCTGCAGCAATTATCTTACCCAAGTCAGAACAACGTAATTGCTCCAGAGTATAACGCTTGCTTCGCCCTAACGGCTTGATAGGGTCAACCTCTTTGATGTATCGATCGATAAGTTGCTCAATCGTTACTTTTGCCACCTTCAGCTTTTGAATCCCTTCAGGTGTTTGTAACTCTAGCTCACGTTTCCTACCCCACAGTTTTGCTAGCTTCTCACGGTCAAAAGTCCGCGATTCAGAATAGACAATCTTACCTTTCCGCTTTACTCTCACCACGGCTCGATAAGCAACGCTTCCATTTGCTCTGGAACGCTTTAAAATGGTCAACATTTAGCTAGCTCCCAGCGGTGCACCATTTACAATATGGTACACCGAAAGGAGAAATTAAAGGCATTTTTAGGACTTTTTAGTCAACTGTTTGAATAATTTAAGATAGTTAACTTATTGAAATGCAAACAAAAAGCAGTAAAACCTTGAACCGAACTTTCTCCGTGGCGCCCATGATGGATTGGACAGATCGTCATGCACGCTATTTTCTTCGTTTAATTTCTAAACACTGCCTGCTGTATACAGAAATGGTAACCACTGGGGCCATTATTCATGGTGATCACCATCGGTTTTTGGCCTTTAATGCTGAAGAGCACCCCCTTGCTGTTCAACTAGGTGGTAGCAATCCAGCTGAGCTTGCTGAATGCGCCAAGATTGCTGAGAAATGGGGATATGATGAGGTTAACTTAAATGTCGGCTGTCCTAGCGATCGTGTGCAAAATGGACGAATTGGTGCTTGCTTGATGGCTGAACCTGGCACAGTAGCAGACTGCATTAAAGCCATGCAGGATGTCTGCAACATCCCTGTAACAGTCAAACATCGCATTGGCATTAATAGCCGCGAATCGTTTGAAGAGCTAACGGAGTTTGTTGCAACCATCGCAGACACTGGCTGTAATACATTTATTGTTCATGCCCGTATTGCTGTTTTGGAAGGGTTATCCCCAAAAGAAAACCGAGAGATTCCGCCACTAAAGTATGACTGGGTATACCAGTTAAAATCCCTTTTCCCCCAGCTGAATATTATTATTAATGGTGGAATCAACAGTTTAGATCAAGTGCAAGAGCACCTTACCCATGTGGATGGTGTCATGGTAGGTAGAGCAGCCTATCAAACCCCTTACTTGTTGGCAGATGTAGATCGACTGTTATATCAGGATAGTGCTCCTGCCCTCACCCGACACCAAGTGATTGATAAGTTGATACCTTACATAGAACAGCAGATGGCCAAAGGGGCTCAGCTACACCATCTCACCCGCCATATTCTAGGCTTATTTCAAGGTTTGCCTGGTGCTCGCCTGTTCAGGCGTCATTTGAGTGAAAATACCCATAAACCTGGTGCATCAATTGACGTATTAAAAACAGCCTTGACCAAGTGCCCAGACTTTTCACTTGCATAACATCACATGGTACTTCGTCCATGTTATGATGGACGAAGTCAGTTAATGAACGTAGGTCACTAAAATCATATTAGGTATTTTATGAGTAACCAATTAACTCAACTTAAAGCAATGACCACTGTTGTCGCAGATACAGGTGACATAGAAGCCATTAAACGCTATCAACCAGTTGATGCCACGACTAACCCTTCACTATTACTAAAAGCAGCAGCGTTGCCTCAGTATCAACCACTGCTACAAGAAGCAATTCTGTGGGCTAAGCAACAAGGTGGTAATAACCAAGAAGTGCTGGCAAATACAGTTGACAAACTTGCTGTTGCAATTGGCTGTGAGATTCTAAAAGTTATTCCTGGCCGCATTTCTACCGAAGTAGATGCAAGACTTTCATTTGATACCCAGGCAACCATTAATAAAGCTAAACACCTGATTGATCTGTATCAGACAGCTGGTATCAGTAAAGAACGCATATTGATCAAAATTGCTTCCACCTGGGAAGGTATTGAAGCTGCGCGAGTACTTGAAAAAGAAGGTATTGAGTGTAACTTAACGCTTATGTTCAGCTTTGCCCAAGCAGCGGCCTGTGCGGATGCAGGGGCTTTCTTAATTTCACCTTTTGTGGGTCGTATTTTAGATTGGTATAAAAGAGATACAGGTAAAGATCACTACCCTGCCCATGAAGACCCTGGTGTTTTATCAGTTACCAGAATTTACAACTACTACAAACAGTATGGATACAATACCGTAGTGATGGGAGCCAGCTTCCGCAATATTGGTGAAATTCAACAATTAGCAGGTTGTGACCGATTAACGATTAGCCCACAGTTACTGGCTGAGTTAGAAGCGACTGAAGCCCCCCTAACAAGAAAGCTGAGCCCAGAAACAGCTGAAGTAGAATGCGAGAAATACCTGGTTAGTGAACAAAAATTCCGCTGGGATATGAATGAAGATGCGATGGCGACTGAGAAACTAGCCGAAGGTATTCGTAACTTTGCGGCAGACCAGGTCAAACTGGAAAAGCAACTCGCCCAGTTGGGATAGTAAATGTTGTTTTTAACTTACCCCTGACCAACTGGGGGGGGTAAGTGGCCAGTCACTGCTAACTATCGCACTCTAAGCTTTTTACTAAATCTTTGAAAGTGTTGCGGTTTTTCTCATTCATGTTCATTAGCACTTTATGTGCGTCAAGTACTTTTTCTTTAGCCACTTGCTCCGAGCACTCCTGGCAAGGCAACTCGCTCATTTGCTGGCTTTCTTGAAGTTGATCCCTCACCAAAATAAACACCTGGTCAAATCCCATACTTAGCAAGACTCGATTAATGTCTTCATTCGTTGAAACAATGGTTGGGATTAATCCAAAGCGTCTTTTAGCTTGAATAGACAGTTTGGCCAGCAGCCCCAGCGACGTGCTATCAATGCCTTCAGTCTCGGTCAAGTCGACAATAACCGAGCGAAAGTCCGGCTGAGCAAACATCTTATCGAGGAAGGTATCTAGCGTTGAGCAAAGGGTCAGTCGCACATCACCTACAAATTTTAAAATGTACGTGCCTTCACTCTCAGCAAACTGAATTTTACCTACAGTCATGACATATTCCTGGCCAATACCAGTACCGCAATATCATCAGGCGCATCTTTCAGCTGTTCTAGCTCTAACGCCTCTATCAAGGCTTCAACGGTAATGGCGCCACCTCTAATCACTGACAACAAATATTCTTCTTTGTCTTTTAATTTAGCATGTGGGAGCACTTCAATGATGCCATCTGAAAAAGTTATTAACGCAAACTTTTCCGGTAGTTCCATGGTAAAGTCATTATAGGTGGCATCATCAAATAACCCCACTGGTAGTCCATACCCTTCAAGATAGGCAACCTCTTTATCCGTTGCCAATATTGGAAAGGGAAAGTGTCCACCAAATGCGTATGTCAACGTATTCGCTTTAGTATCAACAATACCACCAAACATGGTAACGTGCTTGCCTAAGTCGGTGTTAAGTAAGCCTCGATTGATATAGCTAAACATTTCAGATGGCTTAATTAAATTATTACTTTTTCGTGTAGTATATTCCCGCTTTAAACGGGTAGACATATGCTTAAGTAACACTGTGACAAATGCAGAAGATGCACCATGACCTGAGACATCGGCTAAATAAAAAGCAAACTGATGCTCAGATAACCGAAAATAGTCAACAAAATCCCCACTTAAATAAAGAGAGGGGCTGATATGGTGAGATAATTGGTAGTCTAAATAACGATAGGGAGTTGCCGGCAACATTTTCATTTGCACTTGCCGTCCGGCTTTTTGATCTGCTTGAAGCTCTTCTAAACTTTCACGTAATGTTTGAATCGCTTCTTCTAAGCTTTCTCTATAACGCTGGTTATCTTTAACCAACTGTGCATTTTCAAGAGCACGGTTGACTGCATGTTCCAGAACTTCTAAGTCAACAATAGGCTTAATCAAATAGTCGCTGGCACCCAGCCTAAGCGCCTCAACCACATCAGTCATCACTCCAGCGCCAGAAACCACGATAACAGGGGTTTCTGGTGAAGTTTCTCGAATTTTTTTTAGCACACCCAGCCCGTCAAGCTTAGGCATTCTAAGATCACAAATCACCAAATCAGGCTGATGCTGATCAAAGACTTCCAACCCATGCGCGCCATTTCCAGCTTCTAAAATAGTAAAGCCGCTATCTTCTAGATAGGCCACAACACTTTCACGTACTGTGGTCTCGTCATCTATTACTAGCAGTGTGTTGCTTTCCACCGCCATAAGGCGTCCTTTATATTCTTTACTTGTTTACTGCTTTTTGATGAATGGCTTTTTATCATCACTTTTGCAACCAAGCTTTCAAAAATAGGGTAAAGCACCAGCTAATCAACAGCGCCTAACATGAACCGGCAACACCTTACTCTTTTCTTAATCGAACAGCAAGCGCTTTAAAACTGTGTTATTCCTTAGAATAAACTAGTTATCCACTGTTCGTCATAATAGAGGCTTTGACAGAAAGAAAAATGCCGAGTATAAGGATTGTACAACTACTATAAAAGTGAGGGACAATATGGCTTTGAGCAATAGACTCTTCAGTGAAAAAAGAGGTTTTATCCGAATGGTGATGGACACACCGGCCTCACTCTCTCACGGCGAGCCTCGTCAAACATTTTCCGTTCATTGTCGTAACTTAAGTAGTTCAGGAATCATGATCGAGTATCATTCGCCACTACCAGAAGGAGATCGGGTTGAAATCACAATTCCATCAGAGCGTCCAGAGTTTCCTGATTTTAAAGCAGAAGCAGAAGTGATAAGAGCCGATGTAACTGATGAGACAAAAGACGAGGAGGATGAAACGCTTTATCAAATAGCCTTAAAAATTCACAAAATTATTTAAGGGAATAAGCTTTTCTGTCCACAATTAGCTATCAGACATGTAACAAACAACATTCAACATTTGTAAGCTACACCATAAACAAAACATGCAGAAGGTCAGTCATGCCGACCTTCTCATTATTCTTAATCGTACCCTACAAGCTAAAAATAAACAGATAATTATAACTTTATAATATATAGCCTTTACTCAATATCACTATAACTAAAAGTCATCTTCAGGCTGCTCGCTTGTTAAGAGGAATGCCCTGTTTTGTAAATAAGTATTACGAATAAATGTGTATTTATCCCCTACAATTAAATCCTCTGCTTTTAACAGGCCTGAACGAGTATCAATCACGTTCATTAACATTAAACCATTGCGAGTAGGCACATCTTCAATATGGTTGACAGGGTTAAGTTGTGAGTCAGGGATTAAACCAACAGTAGAACGCACAGTCTGGGGACCAAAGAATGGCAATACTAAATAGTTACCTTGCGGTACATGCCAATGCCCCAATGTTAATCCAAAGTCTTCATAATTTTTCTCTAACCCAAACTCACTGGCTACATCAAGCAAACCTAACATACCCACTGTTGAGTTAACTACAAATCGGCCACTATCATTTAGCGCTTGCTTACCTTCAAGTTGCAGTAAGTCATTAACGACATTACGCACTTCTCCCAGGTTATCAAAAAAGTTACTGACCAAGCCTTCCACAGGATCAGGGGTAACATACTGATAACCTTGCGTGATCGGTTTAAGTGCATAGGTGTCAACTGTCTCATTAAATGCAAAAATAGCACGATTAAACCCTTCCCAAGGGTCTTGATCGTCATTTGCATCAGCCAACACAGGTGTTGCACAAAAAAAACTACAACAAGTCAGTGTAAGCCATTTTTTTGCAAGTCGCATCAAGCTTTAACCTCATTCAATACTAACCTAACTGAACAAAATCAGGCTACCTTATATAAAAGGAGAATATAACAGTTTAAAAGCAGTCAGAAAAACATTTTGCAACAAATTATTGGGCTGGTCACAAACATAGCCCCATATTTCAGGCTAAAAAACAGACAGCACTCATCGCATTAAAACACATACTACAAACAAGTTTGCTTTTTGGAGTTTCATTATAGTTCAAAAAAGCTATGCCTTTCCTTCTAGCTAGGGCTGAGGAAAGGCAACAGTATTATTAGCTACTCCTTATCTTAAAACAGACTTCAGTTTTTGCCCAATATCCGTATGGTGTTGAATGGTTGCAAAACTTTTGGTTAGTGACTCTGGGCCATAAGCCAGCACAGCAACTGGCGTATGAGTATGAGTGCCCGTTCCCCAAACCACGTTTTGTTGTTCTGCTAGCTCACGACCTAATAAGTTAAGCTTTACCTCATCACCATATACATAAAATGCAGTAAAGTCAGAGACTTTAGGAAATTGCTTCAAGCTAAGGTATTTGTGATCTGGCTGATAATAGGGGTTTTGGGCTGTAGCTAAAATTCGTTCAGCCTGTGCGTTGGTAATTTTAAACTCACTGTTTGCATTAACTATCTTCACTAATGCTTTTGCATCTTGCTGATTTTTAGGCAACGCCCAAAACTCTGCAAACATAGTACTAAAGCTTTTTTGTTGACTGTACAGCTTATCTAAAATAGTTGGACTACCAAAGTTAAAGTTAGGTTTAAACTTGACGTTTTTAAATGCATTGCCAGATAAGGTTGATGCTTTTGGTAAGTTTGCAGCAGAATAGCTAAAACCAAAAGATCCTGTTTCATGATCTGCTGTTAATACCACCAGAGTATCATTGCGGTCTTTCGCCCAATCCAGTACAGCTGCAATGGCCTCATCAAACTTAAGCATTTCATGCAACATAGTACCAGCATCATTATTATGACCAGCCCAATCGATTTGGCCACCTTCTATCATCAAAAAGAAACCATCTGGATCATTTGATAATATTGCCAATGCTTTTTCAGTCATTTCCCTCAAACTCGGTTCACGCCGCGCGAGGTCACTCTTTACCTTGCTATAAGCAATACCATCCAGCATACCTGAACTACTGAAAAGTCCTAATACTTTGCCATTATCAGAAGCTGCTGTTAGTTGATCACGATTAAAAGCTAACTGGTAACCCGCTTGCTTAGCTTCAGCCACCAGGTTTCGATTATCTTTTCGTTTTGATTTTAAGCTAATCGTGTCGCCTACCATAGCAGTTACTTGATCATGTAACTTACCCGCCTTAGCAGCATCTTTGGGAATCCAGTGACGTAGCCCACCGGAAAGCATGACATCAGGTGCTGTTGCCAACATATCCTCTGCAATTTTATTTTCCAGCGATCGATGAGGCTGATGAGCAGCAAAGGATGCAGGTGTTGCATGTGTTAAGCGCGTATCAGAAACCAAACCAGTAGCTTTACCAGCTTTTTTAGCCTGCTCTAATACAGTTTCAACCGCATTTCCTTGATCGTCTAAACCAATCATTTCAGAACCGGCAGGTAAACCGGTGGCTAACTGAGTGGCCGAGCTGGCTGAATCAACCACAATGGCTCCCGCGGGATTATGCATTGACAGCCCAACCACTCCCCTATCTGCCAATTGAGCCATCGCCGTTTTACCTTGCGGATAAATGGAATGAGGGGCTTGTCTTGCATAAGCTTCCAACAAGCCAACCTGTTGCGGCCCCATTCCATCACCAATTAAAAAAATTACATTCTTTACCTTACTTTCAGCTGAAAATACCGTCGAAGTGCTTAGCACACAGGCAGAGGCTAAACACCCCCTTGCCAGCCACTTGAATACTTTTTTTATACTTTTATCGTTACTCACGCTACTACTCCCCTTTAAGTTAAGCGTTACAACTCAGCCAACACTGCATTTGGCTAATTAACTAACATTTATTGTCTGTTTTTAATTTACTGACTGAAGGGGTGATGGTAAAGAGGTCATCATGTAAATTTCATAGAATATTCATAAACCCAAGCCGGGTTTATTTCATATAGCTGTCATGTTATTTTTTTATAGTAGATTTAGGAAAGTGTATTTAAAATACCAAGCATTATTGTTAGACAATACTTATTTCAGCCGTCTTCATATAGTAATTAGAAACTAGGGGTTTTTTAACTATCCGGCTACACTATCTTAAAGCCTTCATGACTTTTTACTAGGAGTATTACTTGTACTGTGACTAAACTGATTGGTAGGATAAGCCCAACACTAAAATAGGTTATTTGTCGTCTGCCGGACGCTGTAGCAGCCGCTAACTAATAAGGAACATAATAATGCAGGAGCAACCAAAGAGTTACAGCAATCAGCGCAAATACATTGGCAAAGTCCAAGGCGTCATCTTTGATCTCGCTGGCACTCTCATCGACTTTGGCGCAATGGCACCAGTTGAAGCATTGCAAGCAACATTTGCTGACCATCATATTGACATACCTGAACCACTTCTTCGTCAATTAAGTACCTCTGATTACCAACAACAATTAAAACAATTGTTAGATGAAGGAACGGTGAGTGAAGCCTGGTCAAACCAATATGGTCGACTACCCAGTCATGAAGACTTAGAAAACTTACAACAACAGTTTATTCCTCATCAGATCAAGTCTATTTTAAATCACGCTGACTTAGTGCCTGACGCCATAGAGTTAGCTAAACACTTGCTTAAACAAGGCATTAAACTAGGTATCAATACAGACTACAGTCGTAGTTTAGTAGCAGACTTGCTACCAGAGCTACACAACAAAGGGTTAACCACAACGAGTGTTGTATGTGCTAATGAAGTATCCCGTGGTCGTCCTTACCCACATATGAGCTTAAAAAATGCAATTGAGCTTGATGTTGAGCATATCCATGCTTGTGTGAAAGTCGATGATACAGAAGCTGGCATCGAAGAAGGTTTAAATGCAGGTATGTGGACCGTAGCAGTGGCAGTCAGTGGTAATAAAATAGGCAAAAGACTTGAAGATTGGCAAGCCCTAGACAAGACTCAGCAAGATACGCTAAGAAGCCCAGTGACAATTCAACTGTATCGTGCTGGAGCCCATTATGTGATTGACACCATTAAGGATCTTCCCGCTTGTTTAACCGATATAGAGCAACGCTTAAAAAGAGGGGAAAAACCTTAAAACCCACGCATTGAGTTTTGCATTTACCCTATCTGATGATTGGTTGGGTATTCCCCTCTGGGCAATACCCAACACGCTTATTACTTCACTATACTCATCCCAAATTATCCTTAACCTGTATCACCTATTAAACACCTTTTTTAATAGTGCATTGTTAATTATCTAAAATAAAAATAATCAAGTTATACCCATCATGAATCACTTTTAGGTGTAAAAATAAAGTGGTATATACTCAAAGCGAAGGATTATTTAGGCGAGGCCACCGAGCGATGAAGCCCCAGAAGTTTAGATAAACTAAATGATTGGAGTGAAGAACGACGGTAACAAAGCCCAAAAAATTTTCGCGAAGAGTATAGCTTAATATACCCTTCGCATTGGATATAGATTTAATAAATACTAAAAATATAATTCGACTTAAGTCTATGCAGACAACAATAAAAAATAGTTTACTATAAAAAGACGAAGTGCTGTTTTAGAAAGACTTACACAGGCTATAAGATTGAAACATTATAAATTAATACATAATATATAAATATCAACGACCAAATATTAGTCATCACTGATTCAGCTATTGAGTTACAAAATAATAAGACTCACCCAAAAAACAAACGATTAATATAAAACCTGACCATATGAACAACTTTTAAGGGTTTTAGGATTTCCTTGATAACTTCTTATATCACTGACAGCTTGTTTATCTAAATCTAAATAAATAGCAACAAAAAAGTTGCCAAAAAATAAAAGACAATGATAAGGTTGCCCATCAAATTGGTATGCAAATCATGCAGCCTTATTTTGCAACGTTATACTAAGTGCCATTACATCTATGATATTTGTTAATCTTTATTAAATATATACAGCATAAACTAGATACTTGTAGTGCTAGCACACAATATATAGTCCTTAATCTACTATTGTTTACAAATAGAACATAGTTGCTTGTTCATTTTCTGTCATCAAAATAATCAATGCAGATACTATAAAACACATCTTTACAGCCTCAGCTAGCCCATCCATGGCTAACGAATCTTGACTGTAGAAGTGACAAAAAAATAAAAAATATTAGCAGTGATCAAGCAGTGCAAAATAATGCCTCTGCACCCTAGTTGATAACTTATATAAGAGAAGACCCTATGCCTAGATTCTACAAACCATTAATTGCAGGCCTTGGCGCTTGTCTAAGCCTGCCACTCAGTGCTGAAATAATAATCAGCGAATACAGTGAAGGTAAAAGCTACAATAAGGCAATTGAGTTATACAACCCCACCTCTCAGCCGATTAATCTAACCAATTATCAGCTAACTAAATACACTAATGGCGACCTCAATAAAACCGCTACGCTTTCTCTCAATGGCACGCTTGCCCCTAAAGCCACTTTCGTTATCAGCCATGTAAAAGCAGATAGTGCCATTAAGAATAAAGCACAACTAGTCACAAGTAACTCCGTAATTAATTATAATGGGGATGACCCAATAGCATTATTCTATAACCAACAACTGTTGGATATTATTGGTACCCCAGGCAAGCGCAATAATTTTGGCAAAGACCAAACTATTCAACGCACCATTGGACAAGCCAGCCAGCAATACCAGCCCGCACAATGGCAGTTTGCTTCAGCAAATAATGCAGAGGTCATGGCTAAAACCCTAGGCAATGTTGCTTTTGGCACCCCGAGCCAAAACACGATTAGCTGTAAAACGGGTGACGTTTCTCTGATTAGTCAGCTACAAGGACCAGGCGAGCGAAGCCCACTGATTCCAACTGACAAGTGGCAAAGCGATAATCATGTATTGGTGGAAGGTATTGTCACTCAGTTAACTCCCAACCGCTACCAAGGCTTTTTTATTCAAGAAGAAGTTCAGGATGAAGATGCAGACCCTAATACTTCAGAAGGTATCTTTGTTTTTGGCACTCCTACCATTGCTGTAAATATTGGTGACAAAGTACGAGTGCAGGGTTTAGTGAAAGAGCACTATAACGAAACACAGCTAGTGTTGAAACAAGCCCAAGTTTGTTCCAAGGCTAGCCAGCATCAAGACAGTACGCGTATTGTTGAATTAACTGCTGAGACATCATTACAAGCATTAGAGCCTTATGAAGGTATGCAAGTACGCTGGCATGGTGATGCTGCATTAACTGTTACCAAAAATTATGGTTTCAATTTTAAGAGTCGGCGCAATGATATGGTCCTTACTCAAGGTGCCCCCTTATACAAACCAACACAGCTATTCCCTGCACTTAGTGAAGAAGCTAAGCAGCTAACAAAAGCAAACCAGCAAAATCAAATTACTATCGAAACCGATCATAAACAACAAAATGGAGTGATCAGTTTTTATCCACCATTTGAGCCTAACCAGTTTTACATTCGAATTGGTGACACCATTGACCAACTAACCGGGGTTATTAAATATGCTTATGGTCAATACAGTGTGATTCCTACGCAACTCATTGCTGATAATGCCTTTGATCACTCCCATTATCCTCGACAAGTCACCCCACCAATCAAGCAACACGGCAACTTGCGTATTGCCAGCTTCAATGTCTTGAACTATTTTAACCGTGTTGAACCTGGAGCCACACCCAACCCTGCCAATAACCAAAATCGTGGAGCCACCAACTTAGCTGACTTTACGCTGCAACAAACAAAAATTGTCAGTGCTTTAGTGGCAATGGATGCCGGCATTATTGGCTTAATGGAAATTGAAAATAATGGTTTTACTGAAAACAGTGCCATTCACTCATTAGTCACTGCACTTAACCAGGCCATCAGTAATCCTGATGATCACTATCAATTTGTTAAACCCAAGTCATCGACTTATATTGGCAATGATGCAATTACAGTAGGAATTTTATATCGTCCCGCTCAAGTTGCTATAGTCGGTAATCCCCATATCGTTACTATGCCCCATCAACAATTCACAGTAACATCGGCCGAAGACAAACAGCGAGATTTTGATAAAGGACAACGTGACAGTTTAATTCAAACCTTTAAAACTCAATCAGGAGAAACATTATCCGTTGTTGTTAATCACTTTAAATCCAAAGGGTCTATGTGCCTTGAAGATTACCTGGAATATGCTCTCGATGGAAAAATATCGCTTGATAGCAGAGGACGGGTCACAGGCAAGCCAACTGCTCCTAACTATCTTGATGATTTACAAGGCAGTTGTAATGAGTTAAGGGTATCAGCTGCTTATCGGTTAGGGGAATACCTGAAACAACATAAGAAATCACTTGGTGATAATATTCTTGTCCTTGGCGACTTAAATGCTTACGGTCAAGAGGACCCGCTACTTACGCTCACTGATTTTCAAGCGAACCAAGAATCACGCCCCATTAACACAGCGGTTCAAACGGTGTTAGCAGGAAAACCTTGGCAAGCGCCTCAAACCATTACTACAGGGTATGGTTTAATCAATTTAAACACAAAACTCCATGGTAACAAGACTTTTAGTTACAGCTATGAAGGCGAGTTAGGTAATTTAGATCATGCGCTGGCGTCACCAACATTGGCTAATAAAGTCGTTGATATTATCGACTGGCATATTAACTCTGTTGAGAACAGCTTATTTGAATACAGCCGTAAGTATTCTGGTCAACTGCCGAAATCTGATAACCTGTTTAGCGCCTCTGATCATGACCCCATCATTATCGAGCTACAACTTACCCCTAAAAAATCAGCTAAAACGGAGCTCAACCAACTGATAGAGCATGCCTGGACTGTTTATCAAAGAGTAGTAATTAATGATGTTTGGCACTTTTACCCTCATTCGCTGAAATGGTCCCTTACTAAATCTTTACTTCAGGCAATGGAAGTTCAAACTGATGATAAAGCGACTCAGCAACAGGTTGACAAAGTGACTTCTGACTTACAGCAGGTGCTGGATAAAGCGTCTACATTCCACCCGGTGGTTTACAAGTCAGGCTTAGCAGCAGCCATTGAAATAGCTGGCCATCGTCTTTACCTAGCTAACCAAACACAAGTATTGTGGTATTTTCCAGTTAATGCACAACAAAAGCTGGCTAACCATATCAGTCAGGCAAAGGCTATCTACCAAAACAATAACAGCAGTCAACAACAGGTTAATCATGCTGCTTATAAACTGACGCAAGCCTTATTTTGGTTTGAGCAACAGCGTCAGCTCCGTTGGCGACAACCATGGTCATTAACTATTACAAGCAATAGCAATTGGTTTATTTTTCACTAACCTACCTACTTTAACTGGGGGCAAAATGCCCCCTTAATTCTTCGATTTAATAATACCCTTACATTGCCTTTCAATTTTATAACGACTATTTAGTCAAAAATAGCTTGCTATATATTGCCGCTTTTTTAATTACCATATCTTTTTTAAAAATCAATGTGGTTTGGAGGTACGGATATGACTCCCTTTATAGCAGAGCTGCTAGGGACATTTTTTTTAATCCTATTAGGCAGTGGAGTAGTCGCAAATGTTAGCTTAAATAAAACCATTGGCCATAATAGCGGCTGGATTGTCATCACTTTTGCCTGGGGTTTTGCTGTTTTTACGGGCGTGGTTGTAGCAGGGCCAGTTAGTGGGGCTCATTTAAACCCGGCAGTATCCGTAGGTTTAGCTTTTGCTGGCTTATTTCCTTGGGAAAATCTTGCCAGTTACTGTTTAGCACAAATGATCGGTGCCTCCTTAGGTGCATTAACTGTTTGGTTGGTGTACAAAGACCATTTTGACGCAACAGAAGATAAAAACACAAAACTCGGCGTATTTTCTACCAGTCCAGCTATTCGCAATCTACCACGAAACTTCTTTTCAGAGTTAGTAGGTACATTCGCGCTGGTATTTGTCATCTTATATTTTTCTACCCCTACCCTACAGTTAAATGATGCCAATACAACCATTGGCTTAGGTTCGTTAGGTGCACTGCCTGTTGCTATTTTAGTGGTAGTCATTGGTATGTCGCTAGGTGGCACCACAGGTTACGCAATCAACCCTGCCAGAGACTTAGCCCCACGTATAATGCATGCAATGCTTCCCATCAACAATAAAGGCACCAGCCAGTGGGATTATGCTTGGGTACCTGTATTAGGCCCAATTGCTGGTGCTTGCCTCGCCAGTAGCCTTTATTTAGTCTTGTCTCAGTAGGAAAGTGTTGTAGATTATATGGACAAAGCTGAGGTTGAAATTTGCCAGCCTCAGCAGCAAAATTGTTGGAGTATATAGCCAGCCTTAAGATTAGATTAAATAACCAACAAAGAGGTTAGTGGCTGACGGCTCTTGAGAATACATTAATGATAATAACGCCTAAGACGATCAATAGCATCCCCACTATTGCAGGTAAATCAAGTACTTGCTTATAAACAACCACCCCAACAATAGCAACCAGCACAATGCCAAGCCCAGACCATATGGCATATGCAATTCCAACAGGCATGGTTCTTAACACCAGGGTTAACAAATAAAACGCCAAACTATAACCAATTACAACAATTAAACTGGGAGTCAACTTAGTAAACTCTTCTGATGCTTTTAAAGCACTGGTAGCAGCCACTTCGGCCACAATGGCAATAGCTAGATAAACGTATACCATCTATAACTTCCTCATTAAAAGAATAAAGCTATTAACCCAACTTCTAAAAACCTGGAATTTCAACTTCTTCAACAACTAAAGTTTTAAAAACAACCTTCCTTTAGCCATAAAAACAACAAATGCAATATTTTTATGACTATCCTTGTACTTATCACTTTCCATGTTATACCCGTCGCGAATCATTGTTAGGCTTTGTTATCGTCGCATCTAACCCCAATCACCTATTAATATAGGCTCATGGGGCTTCGTCACTTGATGGCCTCACCTAAAAAAACCTTCGCATTGGGTATACCTCAGTTATGACAACAGTTTAACAAGGTATTGACACCTACTATAACAATATTGCCACTGTTTATGTTAACAGGCGTTTATCATTAAAGGATGATTGAATACTTTACAACAAAAAAGACTATTGGATTATAATCATCATAGCAGCCCACCAATCTATATTAATCCATAGAAAAGTTATAAAATAACGTCATTGCTAGCTATACTTTACTACTGACTGTGGGATTTACGAATAGTATCAAGTGAGTCAAATGACTATGTTATTAGCTAGCCGTTTTTTTCTTCTTAGCTTACTAACTGTTATCTCAACTACCTTAGCCGCTGAGTCGATTTCACTATCAGTGACCCTGGATAAGTCTTGGGAGATTCTTGATGCTAACATCCAAAATCAGCAGGCCATAGGAAGTCAGGTTACTTATCACTTGAAACTAGATCAAGAGGTAATGTTTGAAGCAAATAAGAAAAATACAAATAGTGTTTTTGCTATTAGTCTTATCCCTATAGACTCTATTGAAAGCATAAAATCAGCAAAAAACTATCTGATAAAAAATAAATTACCTGATCCAGATACGCCTTATGATACTGCCACCCAGTCAATCAGTGGTATAGCGTTTGACAAAATCAGTACTACTATTAAATATGATCCGACCGTTACAACCCTAGAACAAAGCTATGCGACATTTAAAGATTCCTATATTATAGAAATCTATACTACTTGTGATAAAAACCATCCATCATGCCAGGAAATACATAATTTAATTAAAGCGCTCAAGTTCAATAAGTAAATAGTTACGCCTTTTCATAAGCTATATTTTGCCTTCTATCTAACCATCCACATCACTAAGGGTACGACAAGGAGTAAAACACCAACAGCACTCCACACCTCTAGAGGCAATAGTTTATTTGATCTTATGTTTACTATATTACCTATTTCAGGCAATACTAATAGCACGAGTCCAATACCAGGTAGAAGGCTATAAAACCCCCATTGTGCTCGATATTCAAATGGACCGGCTATAACTAAATGCAAAATAGTTAAAGCAGCTAAAATAGTCGCAACTATCAACTGCTTACCACTCGCCAAAAACTCCCTAAGCAACTCGCCAACCAGCCAACAAATCAACAAGCAACCAATTAATGGCAAAATAAATACAACTATGGAAAGTGAGATTGACATAAGTTTCTAACAAAATTAGATTATAGTGCCCCTTCGTACAATAAGGGTTATGATTGCTCAAATACCTTAACGACAATATTCTCTAACTCATTACTTCTTGGCAATGGTTCTTCCATCGCAAAAAAAGCGGCCAATAATAGCGATGCTGAAAAGTTTCCCCGATTAACTCGATTAGCTAAATTATTTGGCTCTATATCAATACTCGTTTTTTGTTTAATTAATTCAGCTAGATCTCGAAATGTAAGATTATTTTTCTGCCTAGCCTGCTGGACAAGCGTGGCACAAACTTTATCCCAAGACGATTTATTGATTCGAGAATCTTTCATTTATAGCTATCTCCTATCAATGGCAAGCATTTTTTTTGCCCAATTGATATGAGTAGACGGCTCGCACATTTGCCCATCTGCTTTAAATACTGCTTTATCTTGATGTAGAATAATTTTTTTAGCTAAGTCAAGCTCTTCGTTTTTTACAGAAAGAATTTCCTGAATTAAGTCAACTTGAACAGGATGAATAGCCGTTTTATTTAAAAAACCGTAAGCACGATCAAGCATCAGCTCTTTTTTTAGTAAAGGTAAGTTTTTATCATCAATATATTCAAATACCGGTGCTGATAATTGATAACCAAAGGGCCTAAAAGCAGTAATACAGTTGTCAATGGCAATTCGTACAGGCGTTTCATAAATCGTTACATAGTCAGGCCTTTTTATACCAAGCAGACTTAACAAGTCGTTACCCCCTATTCTAAAACAAGGAATGCCGACAGGAAATGTATCAATAAATTTTCGTAGTCGGATTAGCTCCTGATTATCAAAGGCTATTTCAGTTTCAATTGTTGGCATTAAATAAAACGTATTTTTACCAGAATCCTCAACAGCTTCCTTATATTCATGTACATTACTGTGATCAATTTTCGGAATAACAAACCCTTTAATATGATCGATCGTATCCAGCGCCAGTAAATTAGCTAAAACCTGTGGTGAGCGAGCACGAATAAATACATTAGTATTTATTTGGGGAAAGCTCATCAACAGCTTATTAATATTTTTTAATGCATCTTCAATTTGAGACTCTGAAATGGCATCTTCCGTACAGAGTACCACTGACCCGGCCTGAGTTGTTGTTAGTCTCTGCGCAAGATCAGGTCTGATTGCGGGCATATATAGTGTTGCCCCTAATCGATAATACAGTTGCTCAGCATGTTTTTTCATAGCTGATTCCTTGTTAAATCTTTAATCAAGGCCAATGCATTAAATGGCATGGTGTGATCAAATGTAACACTAACTTGTTTTTCTTCTGCCAACATTAACAAATGCTCAACATCTTCTTGATGCCTATTTTTTAAAATCAATAAATCTGGAATCCGACGCAGCATGACCCGAGTAGCTTCTGCAATACCTGGCTTCACTTTATTAATATCGGCAATATCATGCGACTTCATTACTTGAGTTAAATACGCTAATACAACCTGGTGCTGTCTATGCTGAAACTGTGGATCGAGTATTTCTGGAGCTTCTAATACAACTGGATTCAATTGGGTAATTTCACTGGCAATTTCTTCAATAAACCAGTTACTTAAATCATGATTTTGTAAATCATGATAGGTAACACATTGATGAAAACCGACCACCCCCGGATTACGAATAGTCCTTGAAACCAAGCCAGATACAGTGCTATTTAAAATACCAGAAGGGATCACATAATCATCATGAGTAGCTACATAATGGGCAGTAAAACCAATATCTGATACCACACATAACTTATCACTGAGTTGATAGTCTTTATTTTTTATATTCCAGCCTGCTATTGCCTGTCTTAATTCTCGAGTAATCGCGCCTTTTGCCGTCCAACCATCAACAAACACTATAGAATCAGCCTTCACACCACTCGCTTGTAAATACGCCAAAGCTGCTTCATCAATTCCCTTGCCACGAATAATAGAAATAGAATAGTGCTGCACTGAAGAAACACTGCCTAGTGCTAACAAAGCACGTTTTAGTAAGATACCAATTGGAGTGCCAGCTCTCGCCAAAGAAACCAAGGTAATTGAACTACCAATCGTTTGTTGGAGCAGTTTAGCCAGTTGTAAAATTTCTGTTGCCAGTCTGTTTTTATATTTAGCCGTTAATTTATAAAAGATCTCAAGATAAGCTTGAGTAGGAGCATGTTCAATGGATACCATCTGTGAGTAATGGACACCTGACTGTAAACGTTGTTCTTTTTCCTCTACTGTCAATAACTCTACACCTTCGGCTTCTTGCAAGAGAAACTGACAATCTTTTGGGTGATAGCTGCCTGTTAACAATTGTTGTTGCCCCATATCACTTCCCACTTGATCCTTACTTGTTATAAAGCTTGTTCGGTGATTTGACAGTTTTGTGGCACTACCAGATAATCACAGGCTTTCATAAACTCTATATCACTTAAACTATCCCCTGCCCCAACAAATAATGTATGCTCATCTAGCATTTGGTATTTTTGCTTTAAATAATTAACAGCTTTAGCTTTGGAAGCATAAGGTGGCAATAGAGCCATATTTCGACCGTTAATATGAACCCGAGCTTCTTCCAGGCCATTTACCTCGTTAATAATAGGTTCCAATAATGAATAGAAATCCTCTATCTTATTAACGTGATTGTCTACCTTTATACTGACATAGCAGCTGATATCAAAATCAGTAATCACTTTGGCTCGT
Source organism: Spartinivicinus marinus (assembly GCF_026309355.1). Taxonomy (NCBI): domain Bacteria; kingdom Pseudomonadati; phylum Pseudomonadota; class Gammaproteobacteria; order Oceanospirillales; family Zooshikellaceae; genus Spartinivicinus; species Spartinivicinus marinus. The sequence continues at coordinate 5,076,771 of NZ_JAPJZK010000001.1, read as the reverse complement.
AATGGCAACTGCTGTTGATCAATTATTGCCTGAACTTGCCTTGTCCATTCTGCTAAAAGCTCCTGCCATTGAACCAGCATTAACTCAATAATTTGCAACCAACCATTATCAATGGTTCGATCATGATTAAGCACTAATGCCCCATGATTAATCACTATTTCATGATTAAATGAAAACCGGGTACGACAGAGCGCAGCATTATTTCTTCCTGTTACTGGAATCAATTTACCATCACCCAGTAAGTTTATTAATCTATGCTGCTTTTCTGTATAAAAAGAAATAACTTGCCCATCTCGATCAACGGCCCCTGGATGCAGTTTGTCACTGACTGAACACTTCCGTTCTGTTTGCATTAGCGTGTCATCAATATCAGTAAATACAACGAGTGACATCTTTACACCTCAACAGACTGTTGAATGACAGGGATACAGTCAATTTGTTTAGCTAGACCACAGCTCTTATATTGAGCATAGGTTTCATAAGCAATTATTGTCGTGCGTTCTTCAGGGCGATTATAAACGTAGTTTTCATAGCCATCTTCAACGGCAAATATTTCCTTTCGCTTGATTCCATCTCCTTCTAGAATTGGGGAGCGTGTTGTTGACTGAAACACGACATCAAATCCCTGACTTTCCATCTGTTCTGCAAGCTTATAGGGTTGATATAAAAATTCGCCATAACCTAGCACAATATATTTTTCGGACTTAACCAGTTCATCCAATGTAAAAGGTGTTCCGGTTAGTTTATAAAAGCGATTGGTCTCTTCATTAAAAGTGATACCTCTACGTATTTCAACCAACACCGCTTGCTGAGAAATCTGTTGTTGAGTCCTGGCAGGCAAATCACAGGAAAACTCTGCACTTGGGGTAAATTGGAAATCTCCTGCTACTAAACAAACAAAGGATACTTCAACACCAGGTAATAACTGTTGTATCTCGGCTTTACGCTGCTCAGATAACCAGCTAACCAGGCTAACCCATACAATTTTTTGCAAATCGTCTACATAATCAATTAACTTTTCTGACAACTGGAGCAGAGTATTACCCGTGGTAATTTCATCATCGACTAAAACGGCTGTTTGTACCTGCTTGACTTTCATTTGCTGAGCTGGTTGATAAACAATATGTGCAGGCGCATGACTGTGGCTTTCATCAATTTTGAATATAACGGGCACATCAATTAATTGATATCGAGTGGTATGGGTATACAACAGATTATGCCCTGGTTTTACCAGTGCTTCTGCTACACCTGCCCCCAAACCCGTGGCAGTTTCAGCTAACCCTACTACTAAACAAGAATCCCCTATCAACTGAGTCGCTTCAGCCAGGTGACAATAGGTTTTTCTCATTAAGGCAGGTCGACAGGGTATATGTTTACCTAATACTTTTGAAATAAATAAATAGCCACGCTTAGGATTTTGTCTGGCCCCAAATGTTAACAGATCAAACAGACTGTAGTGCTGGCTATTTTGATGATGGTTGATCGTAAAGGCTAACGCGCCTGACTGAATTTCGACTTTTTCTTCCATGGAGAGGAACAACTTCTAAAGAAAGGAAAAAGAAAGGAAATAGGCGGCTAATGCCGCCTACCTAATGAGTACTGGTCCTTAATGATGAACAGACCTAGCCTACATTAACACCGTACTGAGTCGCCATTGACTTTAAGCCACCGCTGAATCCTTGACCCACAGCTTTGAATTTCCATTCACCACCATGGCGATAAAGCTCACCAAATAACATCGCTGTTTCAACTGAGTAGTCTTCACTTAAGTCGTAACGTACAACTTCTTCGTTGTTCGCTTCATTGATGATACGAATAAAAGCGTTAGAAACCTGACCAAAGTTTTGGTTTCTGGATTCTGCATCGTGAATAGTGACACCTATGACAATTTTTTGGATATCTGCAGGAATTTTAACCAAATCAACTTTTACTGACTCGTCATCCCCTTCTCCTTCACCAGTACGGTTATCCCCCATATGCTCAACAGAGCCACACTGGCTTTTTAGCTGGTTATAGAAAATAAAGTCAGCATCGCTACGCACTTTACCTGAGTCAGTGACCAGAAAAATGGAAGCATCCAGGTCAAAGTCAGAACCATCAGTGGAACGAGCATCCCAGCCTAGGCCAATTATGGCGTTAGTCATGCCTGGTGCTGTTTTTTCTAAACTTACATTACCACCTTTCGATAATGAAACTGCCATTTTTTCTCTCCTGTCCTTTTCTTGTTACAATTATTAGAGGTGCTCTTGATTCATACGACGAGTGTTAGGCCAATCCATAAGTCTGCAAAAAGGCTGATAATCCACCTGCAAAGCCATCACCTTTAGCCACAAAACGCCATTCGCTATCTTTTTTGTAGATCTCGCCAAAAATAAGTGAGGTTTCAGTAGAATAATCTTCTGTCAGGTCATAACGGACTACTTCCTGCTGATTATCATCATTCAAAATGCGAATAAATGCATTTTCTACCAGGCCAAAGTTTTGCTTACGCTCTTCAGCATTGTGAATAGTCACCACAACTACTAGTTTTTCAACTTCAGCAGGAATGCTTGGCAAGGTAACCTTGATGACTTCATCATCACCTTCTCCTGCACCAGTCAGGTTATCCCCCATGTGCTGTATTGACCCACAAGCTGACTTGGTACTGTTATAGAAGACAAAACCGCCTTCACCAATACCTTTTCCTTCGTTGTTTACCATTAATAGAGATGCATCAAGATCAAATGCAGCACCATCTGTAGCGCGCACATCCCAACCCAAGCCCACATGCATTTTAGTCATACCAGGGGCTTCTTTTTCAAGGTTGACACGTCCACCTTTTAATAAACTAATTGCCATGTAATGTTCTCCTTAATCGTGGTTATATCTTTTGCTTAAACACCAGTAGGTATTGAGTATTACACCACTTCACTTTCTTTTGAGTTTGGTTCTTCTTTTTCAGGAAACACAATAGATGCCACAACACCCAATGCTATTGTGCCTAAGACAATGAACAAGCTCAGGCTGTGAGAAATTTCAATGCTGAATCCCCAGATATGCTCAGCGGCTTGTGCACACAGCTTAAATGCAATGAAGAATAGAACAAATGCTACCGCTTTTTCCAGATGACATAAATATTTAGCCGCCACAGCTAACATGAAATAAAGATTACGCAAGCCTAGAATAGCAAAAATAACTGCCGCATAAATCAAGAAAGGCTCTTCTGTCACTGCAATAATGGCAGGAACTGAGTCAAATGAAAAAACAATATCACTGATCTCAATACAAATTAAGCATAAAAAGAGTGGCGTTGCATAAAAAGCCGCTTTACCCACTACATTTAAGCTTGGGTCATTCGCTTTAAGCGTTTCTACTTCATTATGCTTAACAAAAAAATGATTTCCACTTAAGCGTGGCAAAACAGGAATCAACTTCTTCGTCCAACTTACTGACCAATGGTTAGAATAGTCTTCCGTTTCCTCATCATCTCCACCACCTTTCAGCATCATTACAGCAGTCCAGGCAACAATTAAGCCAAAAATGAACTCAACCCAGACACTTAAGCCAAACAAGGAAGTACCTACTGCGATAAAAATTGCTCTAAATAACAGGGCTCCAATGATACCGTAGTAAAGCACCCGGTGCTGCAAAGCACCTTTGATACCAAATGAAGCAAAAATAGCAATGAATACCATCATATTGTCTACTGACAGCGTTTTTTCCAACACATAGCCAGTTAAAAACAAGTCAGCCCATTTGGCATCATAACGGAGGTATAGATAAGCATAAAAAGCAATGGCCAGTGCTACCCAAAAAATAGACCAGCCTAAAGCATCTTTAAATTTTATTTCAGTTGAATTTCGGTGACTAAACAAATCGCACCAAACAGAAGCAGCTACTACTACAAACAACACAACAACTGCTTCCAAAGGAAAACCAAATGATTCCATAGATTACTTCCTGGTTCGGGATTAATTACAACTCAAAATCAGCGGGATTTAACCCCAACTCTACTGCAATCTTCTTGGCAACAGCTTTCTCATCATTATCGAAATCACCATCAGCAGCCGCAATGGCGATAATCAAACGCATAACGGTACGACAGGCGACTTCATTACCTTTAAGCCTGTTAAGTGCTTCAAACGCTTTAGACTCACCAATATCTTTATCAAACTCCAGATTCTGAACATGGTCAGAGAAAGTAGACACAACTTCTGTCGTTTTAAATACTTTTAATGCTTCATTATTTTCAATAAATTTAACCATTTTTTGTTTTTCTTCAGCATCGATCGAACCATCAGCTAAAGCGATAAGTGCAGCTCCACCCGTTGCTGCATTTAAGAAGTTTTTATTCTTAAACTTCATTACATCATCTTTTAATTCATTCGCTTTTTCTTTTAGTGAGTTTAAAAAGCCACTAAATCCACCTGCCATAATACAATCCTCTAGTCAATCTGGGTTTTGTTGTTGTGAACGCCAGGGCAGCCCCCACCCATAGGCCTGATCCATTGCAACCAATGAATCAAAAAACTCAACGAGTGGGGTGAGCTTATATTGTTGAGCCACTCGCTCTATCATTGCCACTGCACATAATGGCTGATCACAACGATAGGAATTAATATTTATTTGGTCTAATTTGTTAAAATCAATGCTGGCACCCAATTTATTCCACTGACTTAACCCTTCTAAAATAAAGCAATAAACTAAAATGCGATAAGATTTATGCCAGTATTGGGTATTCAACTGTAACTGTTGGACACGCTGCTCTTCATTGCTCAGCGCCTGAATATACGGCACCCCATAATAAGACCCTCGTTCTTCACCATAAGACTGAACTAAGCCACGCTGCCCATTACTCAATTCGTAAAAGGCACCAATCCTCAGGTCATTAACAGGATTAAAATCAAGTACATTATTGATAGGATCATGGGGGTTGAGCTGGTTGTCCCAAGAGAGTGTAACCAGCAAGTCGTCAGCTGAAATGGAATGAAGCACTTGTTTATTTTGTTGTGCAGACACCTGTGACTTTGTTTTATCTATTACTCCACCAGTGCTTGTTGTTGATGTAGGCTCAGCTAGGGAAATGTTATATTGCTTTTCTAGCTGGACAATTCCATCATTAAACCCCTGACAAACAGACCTAACCTTCCAATTTTCCTGATGACGATAGAGCTCTGATACAATTAACAACGATTCATTAGGATTGTTAGCAAGGTCAGTTTTCACCTCAAACAAAGACTGGTCAATAAGTGTATCAGTATAGATAACGGTTAGCTGGCTTACCAACGTCGCCAAACTAACATCGCCATAAGCAACAAATTTTATTTTATTAACTTGATCAGGTAATTCGAAAGGCTGAATCAACCAAGTCATTTCATTGCTCTGATTGATACCTGTGCATTTTTCCTGAATAACCTGCTGCTGTTCATCAAGCACTAAACTCAACCACTTGACCCCCATATTACCTTCAACACGAAGGGTCACAATAGGATTATCAATCTTTGCATTTTGCCCAGGTATCAATGACTGCATTTCAGCGAATTCAGCTTTCTATAATTGATTTACTAAATTTTAAACTGATTAGATATAAGAGCGAGAGACCGTCTCAATGGTTTGTTCCAACCCTTGGTCTCGTGTTGCTTCACCAACTGCTTTAAATTTCCAGTCTCCATCCTTTTTATACAAAATACCGAGTACCATTGAGATAGAACCAGAAAATGAAGGATCATTGGCAATATCATAGGTAGCTAAAATATTATTGACTCGTGAAGGGGTTCCTTCATATAAACGGATAGAAGCAAAGGGAATTGCCGCAAAATCTTGTTTGCGAAATGAATTAAGTACTACAGCAACAGCAGAAACACCCTGTGGCACTTGCTGTAAATTAATGGTAATGACTTCATTATCTAAGCCATCATCACCTTCCATATCACCTGTTAGATCATCACCACTATGATGAATTGAGCCACACTTACTTCTCAATTGACCAAAATAAACGACATCCACTGGCTGTTTATTATCATTATACAAGCCTACGCTGGCATCTAGATCAACAGGTACTTTTTTCGTACCAAAAAAACCTTTTTTCTCAATAGCCCCCCAGTTAACTCCCACACAAATTTCTTGAAGGTCTTTACCCGCTTCTTTTTCAAGGCTAATTCGTTGACCTTTAGTTAATGAAATTGCCATATAGACTCCTTGCCCTAATCAAGTTTCATACAATAATATGAAGGCAGCACTTTGACATACCCCCTATAACTAGTCAATAAGAATAACAATGGTTACTTAATGACTTGATGATAATAATTACCTGCTTAAATTCAGGGTAGATCGATACCACCAATGGATAATACATATAATACAGTAGCCGACTTAAGAACGACTTGTGTTGAAAAAATTCGAGTTTTCTGTGACAAGCAGCGACACCCTTATTAAAAATATCCCTGTTAAATCTGCCTGCGACATTCGTCTTCTGGCAAAAGTGCTACCATAATGACAATTAAACTGACATAAAGTTTCATTGTCTGTTTTTAGCCTTCAATCGTTATTGAGCACCTTCAGGCCAAGGTAATACAGGTACAGCTGTTACACTATTTTTTGGTGAACCTTCAACCAGTTTATCGCTATAAGTCAAATAAATGATTACTTGTCGCTTAGGATCAAAAAAACGCACTACTTGCATGGTTTTAAATAACACAGAAGTACGCTTCTTAAACACCTGCTCACCATCTAACTTGCCTGCTTTTAGTTCATCAGACAGCTTAATAGGCCCCACCTGTCGACAAGCAATAGAAGCATCGGAAGTGTCCTCAGCCAAGCCTAGCGAACCTGATACTCCTCCTTTTTTTGCTCGACTTAAATAACAGGTCACACCACTGACATCAGGATCATCAAAAGCCTCAATCACTATTTTATCATTAGCACCAAGTAGCTTAAATGTTGTGGCAACTTCTCCTACTATTTCACCATAACACTGGCTGTAAAAAGCCACGCCAAATAACCCTACCCCAATTGACTTTGCTATCTGCTTTACTAGCATTTTATTGGTTACCTTTTTGCTTTTACTAACCTTTGAATACTATATCACCTTCCAGCGTTTGCAGCATTTGTCGTATTTCATCAATAGCAGTCTCCGTTAAAAAAAAAGGGCTACTTTCTGTGCCACCAATAAACTCCTTTTCATCCAGCTGTAAACAACGTATCCGTATAGTTTCCAGCTGTGCATCATTGTAAATAGGGATACTGATAAAAACCTGCCAGTCTTCCTCACTTGCTTCCCCATTGACGATATCAAAAAATAAGGTTTTGACTCTGGCCCGTTCGATTCGATAACGCGGCGTTCTGACGTTAAGTAGCAGCAACACAATGCAGCCAATGAGTATACTTGCCAACAGAACCGTGATTAGCCAAACAGCCATAAAACACTATTCGTCTTAAGTTTTTAACTGAGCTAACATGACATCTTTTGCCGCATTGACTTGAATTGCTAAATAACTGGTTCCCCCTTTGTCAGGATGAAGCTTTGTCATTAAGCGACGGTGAGCATCAATAATTTCTTGTTTAGTGGCTGTTTCTTTTACTCCCAACACTTCTGCTGCTTCTGTCACAGTCATGGGTTCATTATTCCCAGAACGATGTGACTGCGAGTGAGATTGCGATTGTTGATGTTGTTCCTGGTAGGACTGCCACTCAGATGAACGCATCTTACTCAAATAAGTATCCAACAATTGACGAGTGTCTTGCTCGTTAGCAGGGCAGTGTGAATAAAGTTCAGCCAGCTGCTCAATGGTTAGCTCACTTAATCGTTTACCTTGGTATTGACCAACTAGCACGTCACCATCAATGTCACCACTGACATGATTTAACGTCATCACTAAAAGGTGGGTACGAACTGTTGACTGCTTCCCTTGGGGTTGCTGTTGCCCCCTGGCACTAGGAGTTAAAACACTTTTGTGCTGCCATAGCTTTTGAATAAATGGCCAATAGTTTGCTAAGGAAAGGGTTTTTCTAATAAACGGAATTAATGCTGCCAACAAAGCAAAAACGATGGAAAGTCGACCGGTAATCACCAGATAAGCAAAAAATAATAGGCCGGTAATAATTAACGATTTCTTTAACCACTTTTTACGGTCTTCGGGTGGCAGCTTTCGATATTTATACCAAGCTATTGAGCCACCAATTAATGCAATCAGAATAAACAGTCGAGACAAAGCTAAATATCCTTTATTCTTTAATTCTCAAGACCCACCAGCTTTTGATAACCTGCTATTGGTAGGTATTGCTATTAACCACCTGATAATTGATGCTCAAGTTGTAACACCACATCGGGCTGCCCTTTAGCAAAGTGTCGAAGCGCTTTCAGCCCTCCCACTGAATAGACTGCTACTGCTGATAAAAGTGCCTGCAACTCAGCTGCACTGCCTTCATTAAACTGACAATGGGCACCCCCAGACACTTTGGCTATTTGCTGGTAACCTTGGGTAGCGACTTCATCGTGACCTTCTTGAAATAAAAATACTGGCACACCATGTAACTTCAATTGCCCAGCCCAATTGCACAGCTCATCTATGGATTCTTCCAAGCTATCACCCACAAATACTATCGCCTGCAATGGTTGCTGCTTTGCTTCTGCTAAACCATGCTGTAACAGTCGGCTAATTTGAGTATAACCACCAATGCACGACACCTGATTCATTTCCGCAAGCAAGGCTTCTGTTGAATGTAGCCAGGGGCTGGCATGGAACTGGCTAAAACCACGATAGTAGCAAAGCTGTACGGCTAACTGGCCAAATGCATGGGTTTCCACAAACATCTTGCCTTGTAAGTGACAAGCACGATCCCAAGTTGCTTCACGGCTGGCGGTAGCATCTAAAGCAAAAATCAAGCGACCTTTGTCGGCAGCACAGGTAGCAGGCAGCTGTTCTGCCTGCCGAATAAAGTCAGCTATTGCCTTACTGTTTGAAGGGGTTACTGGTAAATGATCATCTTTATGGTCAGCCATGAAAACCTCTTACAGCGTTATCTCTCTATAAGATTAAGATATGGCCACCAATAAAGACAAAATCAAGGGTAGGGAAATAGATGTTTGTTTTTTATTGCTGGAAAAGCTATTTAACAAAGCACCACATTAACCGCTAACCCACCTAATGCAGTTTCTTTGTATTTCGATTGCATATCCATACCGGTTTGACGCATGGTTTCGATAACACTGTCTAAAGCTACTCGGTGGGTACCATCCCCTCGTAACGCCAACCGGGCGGCATTCACCGCTTTAACAGCGCCCATAGTATTCCGCTCAATACAAGGGATTTGCACCAGCCCACCAATAGGATCACAGGTCATGCCTAAACTATGCTCCATACCAATTTCAGCAGCATTTTCCACCTGTTCAGCACTGCCACCCAATACCGCAGCCAATGCACCAGCTGCCATTGAGCAGGCTACACCAATCTCACCCTGGCAACCTACTTCTGCTGCTGAGATAGAAGCATTCTTTTTATAAAGCATACCAATAGCCGCTGCCGTCGCCAAAAAGTCATAAAGCCCTTGCTGATTAGCGCCTGGCACAAATCGCATGTAATAACTCAATACCGATGGAATCACCCCAGCAGCACCATTAGTCGGTGCTGTCACCACTCGCCCACCTGCTGCATTTTCTTCATTGACCGCTAAAGCAAACAAGCTAATCCAGTCCATTACTGTCAACGGGTCTTTCAAAGAGTCCTCAGGCCGACTACAAAGTTCTTTATGTAACTTCGGCGCCCGTCGCAGTACATTTAAGCCACCAGGTAACACCCCTTCGGTTCTACAGCCACGCTCTATACAATCATGGAAGACCTGCCAGGTTGCCTCCAGCTGTTGCTCAACAGCTGCCATAGACCCTTGCAGTACTTCTTCATTGGCAAACACCAACTGAGCAATAGACAAGCTATGTTGTTTGCAAAGCTTTAATAGCTCTTCAGCGTTATGAAAAGGAAATGGGACTTCTATTTCTGATGCAGCAGGTGCAGTCGTAGAAAGCTCTTCTTTGCTGACGACAAAACCACCTCCTACCGAGAAAAATTGATCATGATGGAGGATCAGCCCATTGGCATCATAAAGGCTTAATTCAATGCCATTAGGATGCTCAGGTAGAAAAGTCTCATTATGAAACTCAATAGCTTGATCAGGATCGAAGTCAATTTCGTACTTACCTGCCAACATCAAACGATGAGTAGCACTAATTTCATCCAGCTTGGCAGCCACCTGCTGCGGATCCACCTGATCAGGACGCTCTCCAAGCAGCCCGAGTAATACGGCGGTATCGGTACCGTGACCTTTACCAGTAAGAGCTAGAGAGCCATACAAGGCAACCTTCACTTTAGTAACTTGATCCAGACAATCCTTGCTATCTGCTAAAAATCGATACACTGCCCACATAGGCCCCACTGTATGGGAACTGGATGGGCCAATACCAATTTTAAAAAGGTCAAAAATACTTAATATACTGTTCTCACTCATACAGCTAACCAATGCCCTTTAGATGAAGCACTTATCATTTTAATTTAGACCTTCAGCTTAGGACTTTTTTCAACAATTGGCCTAGCTCACTGCGACTTTCTATACTCATGTGCACGCCATGCTTTGTAACCAGCGCTCTTTGCTAACAATCAAGCAGCCGTTATCAGCAAGCAAAGTGAGTTCACTATGAAACAGTCAAGTGTCGGATAAAGCAGTGGACTACTGTTTTTGACAACTTGTTTTAATTCAGTTGTTGTAAGAAGCAACTGTAAAAAACAAAGGAAGTAATAAAGGAAAAGGATTTAATGTAATGAAGTGATATGTCGACTGCACTTAGCTAAAAAAAAAGGGTCTATCGAAATAGACCCTTTTGCATTGTTTGGCGGAGAGGCAGGGATTCGAACCCTGGGTGGGCTATTAACCCACGCCGGTTTTCAAGACCGGTGCTTTCAACCGCTCAGCCACCTCTCCAAACTGTTTGGGTGCCCCCGAACTTGGTGGCAGATAATACCGGATTTTTTTTCAGAGTCAACGGGTATTTGCTTGATTTTACCTGTGACAGAGGTATGATTTTCAACAAAGGCAATTTTTGCTTGTTTTATAAACAAAACAGGAGTTTATCGTGTTAGAGAATAACCAGTACTCAACTGCAGCGGCCTCCAAAGAGGCTTCGATTATTCAAACCAACAAGGTATTAAAAAATACCTATATGTTATTAGGTATGACACTGTTATTCAGTGCCATTAGCAGCAGTGTTGCCATTGCTACTCAAATACACGTACCTTTCTTAGTCTACTTAATTGGCTTAGTAGGGTTACTTTTTGGCATCCACAAAGCCCGCAATAGTGCTTTAGCCCTGCCGCTGACATTTGCCTTCACCGGATTTATAGGGTTCTGTACAGGCCCTGTTATTGGCGCCTACCTAAGCTTACCTAATGGGCCTGAGCTGGTAGCTTCTGCGATGGGAACAACAGCGCTGGTCTTTTTTGGCCTCTCCGGTTACGTTTTAACTACCAAAAAAGACTTTAGTTTTTTGGGTGGTTTCTTATTTGCCGGAATAATGGTGGCCTTCGTAACCACCCTGATTGCTTTGGGAATGAGCTACTTCTTCCAGTATAGTATTCCAGGCTTACACCTAGCGATTTCAGCTATTATGGTTCTCCTACTGAGCGGCTATATTCTTTACGATACGAGCAATATTATTAACGGTGGAGAAACCAACTATGTGATGGCAACTGTCAGCTTATACATAAATATCTGGTTTCTTTTTATGAATTTGTTGCATTTATTTGGCTTTATGTCAGGTGACGACTAAGTCTTAAGAATATATGCTAGAACCCTGCAACTGCAGGGTTTTTTTTGGCCTAACAAATTAAGATGGAGTGATAGAGTTAATTCCAAATGAAATTTACTTTACTTATCACAGGCGCACCTTATAACAGCGAAGCTCCTTATACTGCCCTTCACTTTGCTAAAGCAGCGCTAAAAGGGGGGCATACTATTTACCGAGTATTTTTCTACCAGGATGGGGTTCATTGTGGCAACAGTTTGGTTACCCCCCCACAAGATGAGCTTAATTTACCCAAAGAATGGAGCCAGTTTATTCAAAAAAATAAGCTTGATTGTGTCGTTTGTATTGGTGCTGCATTACGTCGTGGTGTTATCGATGAGCAAGAGCAAAGTCGTTACGAGTTACCCGCTGCCAACTTACATAAAAATTGGCCATTATCTGGCTTAGGTCAATTAATCGAAGCGACTCAACATTCTGACCAGGTGATTACCTTTGGTGCTTAGTAAGGATGGTTCCCCCTATGAAAAGCCTTTGCATTGTTTCTCAACAATCGCCTTACGCTTCCCCACGAGCCAAAGAGGCACTCGACGCAGCATTAGTGGCTGCGACCTTTGATATTCCTACCACGCTGGTGCTCTTGGGTGATGGGGTGTTTCAGGCGATCAAAACGCAAGCAGGTGAAAAGATTCAGCAGAAAAACCTGGGCAAGCAGTTGGCTGTCTTACCCATGTATGACATTGAAGTGCTTTATGTATCTGAGCAAGACCTTAGCTGCCGAGGCCTTAAACCAGAGCAGCTGATGGACAATGTACAGGTGCTCCCAGGCGAACAAATCAGTGAATTAATCCGTCAGCAGGATATGGTAATTTCTTTATAAACCCATGATTTTACACACACTTAACCAACACTCTGAATTATTGGTCCGTAACTGCTTAAATACGATTGCCTCTGGTGATAGCCTGTTATTGATTGAAAATGCTGTTTACCTGGGCATTGAGGAAAGCTTTTCTACATCACCAATGGCAATGCGCACAGACATCAACTTGTATGCACTGATACCCGACTGCGAAGCCAGGGGGATCAGCCCCCTATTATTTCCTGGATTTGATTTGATTGACTACCCTGGCTTTGTCAAACTATGCACCGAACATAAGCAAGTGATTAGCTGGTATTAATATGCAGTGTCTAACCGTGTTAGATAAAACGATTCCATTAGATAAGGAAGGTTATTTAAAGCAGCTTTCTGACTGGAATCAATCGGTAGCGGAGGCACTGGCCGAACAAGAAGGACTGGCGTTGAGTGACCGCCATTGGGAAATCATTCATGCCTTGCGAAACTTTTACCAGCAGTTCGAGCAATCACCTGCCATGCGACCTTTTGTTAAGCATATTGCTAATAGCCTGGGTAAAGACAAAGGTAACTCTATTTATCTGATGCAGTTGTTTCCAGGCAGCCCAGCCAAACTAGCCGCTAAAATCGCTGGCCTACCAAGGCCGACTAATTGTTTTTAATTTATTGTCTCAAGGCTATAGGTAGGGCTACATAAACAATTACCAGACAAATAAAAACTCTTTACTTCAGTGCCCTATATGGAATAACAGGCTATTCTTCCTCCGCTTTTGAAGGACCATCCATGGCCCATCAAAAGCTAAAGCGACATCCCTGTCGCCGCTACAGAATACCCTGCTACTCCATATCCACAAATTTTTTCGACAACCCACTACTGTAGGGCGAACGACAGCAACTTTAGTTGATATAAAAAATGCTGGCTGGAACGCCGATTAGAGCATCCAGGGAGAATTGTGACCATCATGGATGATGGAAATGCAGTTTAAGCAAGGAGCATTCAACTGCCTGCGTGTCCGGTATCGTTTATGTAGCCCTACTACTCCGCAGAAAACCAAGCCAGCTTACTCCGTAAGGACACAACCTCTCCCACTATTATCAGCGTAGGCGGCTTAACTTCCTGATCTTTAATGACAGTTTCAATCGTCGCTAACGTACCCGTATAAACCCGCTGTTTTTGGGTAGTGCCTTGTTGAACTAACGCAATTGGTGTATCCGGGCTGCGACCGTGATTTTGTAACTGCTGACAAATGGTGCCCAACCCCATCAAGCCCATATAAAACACCAAGGTTTCAGCTGGGTTACTAAACTGCTGCCAGGGGAGTTCAAGATGACCTTCTTTCAAATGACCGGTAATAAATCGTACTGACTGGGCATAGTCTCGATGGGTCAATGGAATCCCCGCATAACTGGCACACCCAGAAGCAGCAGTAATGCCTGGTACCACCTGAAAAGGAATACCTGCTTCAGCCAGCTGATCAATTTCCTCCCCTCCTCGACCAAAGATAAAAGGGTCACCACCTTTTAGCCGTAACACTCGTTTACCCTGTAGTGCCAAATCAATCAGCCGTTGATTAATTTCTGCTTGAGGGAGTGCATGATTAGAACGCGCTTTTCCAACATAGAGCCGATCAGCATCACGTCGTACCAGTTCCAGCACTTCTGGAGAAACAAGACGGTCATATAGCACCACATCTGCTTGCTGCATTAGCCGTAAAGCACGAAATGTCAGTAAATCAGGGTCCCCAGGCCCCCCACCCACCAAATAGACTTCACCGAGTTTATTCGGTGTCGCTTCAGCAAGAGCTGCTTCCAACTGCAGCTCTGCTTTATCCAATTTGCCAGCAAATACCTGTTCTGCGATAGGACCGGTAAGCACTTTTTCCCAAAAATAACGCCGGTCGTTAATGGCACTGAATTGCTGCTTCACTTTTTCCCGGAATTTACCTGCCAACTCAGCCAATTGGCCATAGCGATGGGGAATCAGTGACTCAATTTTGCCACGCAGTAAACGTGCTAAAACGGGTGCCGCACCACCACTACTAATTGCAATAGTTAAGGGGGCTCGATCAATAATGGCTGGAAAAGTAACTGTTGATAAGGCAGGTTGATCCACAACGTTAACGAGGATATTGGCCTGTTGTGCTAACTGGGAAACTTGTTGATTAACCTGCTGGTCGTTAGTAGCTGCTACTACTAATGCATAAGGCAGATGCTGTATATCCTGCGGATTAAAGCATCTGAGATGACATTGACTGCCTTGCTTTAAAACCTGACTTTGTAAGTTATCATTAATTTGGGGGGCAACCACAATTAACTCCGCCCCGGCTTGCAACAGCAGATGCGCCTTACGACTGGCTACATCTCCACCACCGACTAGCAAGCAAGGACGATTGGTTAAATTATGAAATAAAGGCAGTTGATCCATTGAAATACCCACTCACTCAATTAGGCTTCTATTGTGTCGAAGCCTAACTGCTTCAGCAAATGAGCTTTTGATCTAAGCTAATTACCTGGTTTTTAATTCGCTTATTTTTTTATTCAATCACCTCAAGGCCACCCATATAAGGTTGCAGCACTTTGGGTATATGGACCCGACCAGTTTCATCTTGATAGTTTTCCAATACGGCAATTAAGGTACGCCCTACTGCCAGGCCAGAGCCATTTAAGGTATGCAACAGTTCAGGCTTACCCGTTTCAGGGTTCCGCCAACGCGCTTGCATTCGACGCGCTTGGAAATCCAGGGTATTACTGCAAGAAGAAATTTCCCGATATTTATTTTGGCCTGGTAGCCATACCTCAATATCGTAAGTTTTCGTGGCACCAAAACCTAAGTCGCCACCACATAGGCTGACAACCCGATAAGGCAGCTCCAATAATTGGAGAATTTTTTCCGCATTACCGATCAACTCTTCCAGTGCAGCAAAAGACTCATCTGGCTTAACAATATGTAGCAGTTCAACCTTATCAAACTGATGCTGACGAATCATCCCTCGGGTATCACGACCGGCACTACCCGCCTCGCTACGGAAACAAGGTGAATGACAAACAAAGCGCATGGGCAACTGATCTGCATCCACAATTTCGTCCCGCACCATGTTAGTGACAGGCACCTCTGCCGTAGGGATTAAATAATAATCTTTACCGCTGTCAGGATCATGCTCAATTTTAAATAAATCTTCACCAAACTTTGGTAACTGTCCAGTGCCTTTTAGTGTGTCATCATTAACAATATACGGCACATAAATTTCTTCATAGTCATGCTCATTCGCATGAGTATTCATCATGAACTGGGTCAGCGCGCGGTGTAGTTTGGCAATAGGCCCGCGTAAAACAATAAAGCGAGAGCCGGTTAGTTTTGCTGCGGAATTAAAGTCCATCCACCCCTGTTTTTCTGCAAGGGCTTCGTGATCCTTCGGTTCAAAACTCAACTGTTTGGGCTCACCCCAACGACGAATTTCTTCGTTATCGTCTTCGGTTTCTCCTTCAGGCACAGACTCATGGGGGATGTTAGGAACACCCAGCATCAAGTCCTGCCACTGAGCCTGAACTTCATTTAGCTCTGCTTCTGCTTTTTTGACTTCTTCAGCTAAACGATCCATCTCAGCTTTTAATTCTGAGATATCTTCACCTTTCGCTTTTAGCTGGCCAAATTTTTTCGATCCAACTTTACGCTCATTTTGTAATTGCTGGGTCCGTACTTGAATTTCTTTACGGCGACTTTCTAACGACTCAACCAAACTAACGTCGAGTTGAAAGCCACGGCGTTTAAGTTGCTCCGCCACTTCTACTGGACGGGTGCGAACAAGTTTTGGATCTAACATGAGCGTTAATTACCTTATTTATAAATTCAGGTTTTGTTGATAATTCAGTAATGATCTGCCGGACTGCTCATACAACAAAGTCATCTACAGCAACATCATCTACAGCAGCTAATCAAGTAAACTTTGTGCAGCAACCAGTCCTAACCAAGTGGCTAATAAACACAATACGACACTTCCTACCATATAGCTTAATGCAATCCAAGGCTCACCATTTTGAATCACTCGAAACGCATCCAATGAAAAGGTAGAAAATGTCGTAAAAGCGCCTAAAAAACCAACAATTAAGCCATTGCGCCAAGCTGGCTGCAATTGTAAACGTTCTACCAAAATAAAATAAGCGATGCCAATAAAAAAAGAGCCCAGCACGTTTACTACCAGAGTAGGAAGCGGAAAAAACTTTCCCCCGAGCTGTTGATAGCCCCAATAAACCAAAAACCGTGCAATGGCCCCTAAGGCACCACCACAGGCAACTGAGATCATCTGTTGTAGCATGGTAATTAAACTATTAATTGGAGTTGCTAATCAGAATAACGTTGCTGCTCACTAAGCTGATCCCATTCAGCCAGCTGCATCAGCTTTTGTTTAATCTTTTGCTCTAGACCACGATCAACGGGGTGATAAAACTGCGTACCGACCATTTCCGGGGGAAAATACTGCTCACCTGCCACATAGGCATTGGGCTCATCATGGGCATAACGATACTCTGCACCATGGCCTAACGACTTCTGTAGTTTCGTGGGTGCATTACGTAAGTGGATTGGCACTTCGTAGTCAGGTAATTCTTTAACTGCTGCACAAGCTTTTTTATAGGCAACATAAGCGGCATTACTTTTTGGTGCACAAGCACAATAGGTAATCGCTTGCGCAATGGCTAGTTCGCCTTCAGGACTGCCTAAGCGTTCTTGCACATCCCAAGCAGACAAGCAAACAGATAACGCTCTTGGGTCGGCATTACCAATATCTTCACTGGCCATTCGCACTACCCGTCGGGCGATGTACAGCGGGTCACACCCACCATCTAACATTCTGGCATACCAATACAAAGCGGCATCCGGTGATGAACCTCTGACCGCTTTATGCAGGGCCGATATTTGATCGTAAAAAACATCGCCACCTTTATCAAAGCGCTTAGGTAAATCAGCAATAACTGGCTTAATTTGTTCAACTGTTAACACTGTATCGTTAACGGCTAAATCAGCAACCACTTCCAGCACATTGAGTAACCGCCGAGCATCTCCATTGGCTGCCATCAATAACAAGGCTTGAGCCTCTGAACAAATGCTAAGCTGTTTTTTACCAATACCACGTTCTCGATCAGTCAGTGCCTGCATTAACAGCTGCTCTAACTGCTCATCTTCCAGAGGTTTTAAGGTATAGACCCTGGCTCGGGATAATAAGGCATTATTTAATTCAAAGGCTGGGTTTTCAGTGGTAGCGCCAACAAAAACGATAGTGCCGTCTTCCACATAAGGTAAAAATGCATCTTGCTGGGCTTTATTAAAACGATGGACTTCATCAACAAATAAGATGGTCGGCTGCTGACGCATTTTTGCCTGCTGCACAGCCTCCCGAATATCTTTAACGCCGGCCAGTACTGCTGAAAGGGTTTGGAAGTGAGCCTTAGTATATTCTGCTACTAATTTGGCTAATGTGGTTTTACCTACCCCAGGTGGCCCCCACAGCACCATGGAATGTAATTGGCCTTGACGAATTGCTTCACCGAGAGGCTCACCAGGCCCTAGCAAATGGGCCTGGCCTACATATTCATCTAAAATACGCGGCCGCATTCGCGCAGCCAGTGGCTGCCAGGGCAGCGACTGATCTGCAAACAGGTCGGACATAGTTTACTCTTCAATCACATCCGCATTTTTGAGTACATCAGCTGGTAACGTAAACTCATCAGCTGAAATTTCTTTATTGGTACTGATATCAGTAAAATCAATGGTCGTATGCGCACCAAGAGAATCAGTCAGTTTCATGTTGGCTAACACCCCTTCATTGAAGCTTAACCGCAAGGCTTCAAACACACTGTCTTTTGCTTTAGGTGTTAGTTTGAAGTTGACGTCTTGTTTGGTGCTTTTTCCAATTTTCACTACTTCAAAATTATCCGCCAGCTTCTTTACATCACCACTCAATAATAATGCTGGAGTACTACTCACTTGCTTATCTAGCTTTTGCACAGTGACTTGCTCTAGGTCTGGGTCATACACCCACACTTTTACTCCATCGGAAATAACAAGCTGGGGAAAGGGACCAGTGACTTCCCAACGGAACTGATTAGGTCGACTGACTACCACCTGACCTTCGGATTTTTGAGTCCGATTACCTGCGGCATTCAATGTGGTTTGATGAAACTTCGCAGTAATGGAGTGGGATTTTTCCAAGAGTTTATTTAATGACTCAACGGCTTGCTGATCAGCAACAGTCGCTGTAGCCAGACAACAGCCGACGACGGCTAACATAAATTGTTTCAACACAGTAAACCTTTTCAACAGCTGATTTATTAATCGGTAACAGGAGCTGGTGCAATGACTTCACGAGAACCATTACTACCCATAGAGCTAACAACACCCGCTGCCTCCATTGCCTCAATCATTCGGGCAGCTCGGTTATACCCGATTTTAAGGCGTCGTTGCACAGATGAAATGGAAGCACGCCTTGATTCTGTGACAAATGCAACAGCCTCATCATAAAGTGCGTCTTGTTCACTGTCATCCGAATTTTCCGCAGATATACCAGGCACATCGGCGTCGCCCCCTTGTAAGACCTCATCCAGATAATCAGGTTCAGAGCGCGCCTTCCAGTCAGCCACGACGCGATGAACTTCATCATCAGATACAAACGCCCCATGCACTCGAATCGGCACACCCGTACCTGGCGGAAGGTACAGCATATCACCATGTCCTAGCAGCTGCTCTGCCCCACCTTGATCAAGAATAGTGCGAGAGTCTATTTTCGAAGACACCTGAAAGCTGATGCGGGTAGGTATATTTGCCTTGATTAACCCAGTAATCACATCCACTGACGGACGCTGGGTGGCCAAAATCATATGGATACCCGCCGCCCGTGCTTTCTGTGCCAGACGGGCAATGAGTTCTTCAACCTTTTTACCGACAATCATCATCATGTCAGCAAACTCATCAATCACTACCACAATAAATGGCAGCGCCTCTAACCCTGGCGCATGATCATCTTCACTGACAGGCTGATGCAATGGATCTGGGATCGGATCTCCCGCTTTAATCGCATCCTTAACCTTCCGGTTAAATCCAGCAATATTCCGCACCCCCAGCTTGGCCATTAGCTTATAGCGGCGCTCCATCTCTGCCACACACCAGCGCAGCGCATTAGAAGCTTCTTTCATATCAGTTACGACAGGTGCCAGCAGATGGGGTATACCTTCATAGATGGAAAGCTCCAACATCTTTGGATCCACCATAATCAACCGCAGTTCTTCGGGTGAGGCTTTAAACAACATACTTAACAGCATACTGTTAACCCCAACCGACTTACCTGAACCCGTGGTACCCGCTACCAGTAAATGAGGCATTTTAGCCAGATTCACCACCACCGACTGGCCTGAAATATCATGTCCCAGCGCTAGGCTTAAAGGTGAGTCTGAGGCTTGATAGGCCTTGGAGTTAATCACCTCGCCAAAGTAAACAATTTCCCGGTCTTCATTCGGAATTTCGATACCTACAACTGATTTACCAGGAATGACTTCCACTACCCGCACACTCACTACCGCTAAAGAGCGTGCCAGATCCTTAGCCAGGTTAGTGATTTTACTCACCTTAACCCCTGCTGCTGGCTGAATTTCAAATCGAGTAATAACGGGTCCTGGGTGGACAGCCACCACTTCAGCCACCACATTGAAGTCTTTCAGTTTTACCTCAAGCAGCTCTGATAAGGTTTCTAGATCTTCTTCAGAAAAGCCTTTGCGGTTTGTAGCATCAGGCTCATCTAATAAGGTAGCAGCAGGCATATCGCCAGAAACCTGACCAGCATATTGAACATTACGGCGCTTTTTACTCTTTGGCTGAGGAGCACTGGCAGGCGTTACTGCTTGAGTAGGTGGAGATATTAAAATGGGGGACCGCTTACTCCCCTCCCCTACTTCAATCTCATCTTCCATATCGCTATCAAACTCTGGTTCCTGACGTTTTTTCCGTTGTCGTTTAGGCTTGGCAGGTTGCTCCACCACTGCTTTTTTTTCAAATTTGGGTCGACGTTTCCAAGCTAGCTTACAGCCATGCGCTATTAGGGCCAGAAAATCCAACACAACCCGCCCAGTGACATCCATCAGCCGCAACCAGGATAAGTCGGTAAACACCGTAACCCCCACTAAAAAACAAGTCACCAAAACCAGCGTTGAACCGATCACATTAAAGGCAGGAAGGGTGTGCTTAATAATAACCGTACCCAGGATGCCACCCGAAGATGCCGGCAATTGCTCTGCAGCAGGCATAGCAAAATGCAGCGATGCCAGTGAGGCACCAGTCGCTACTGTGACGATCAAACCCAGGGCGCGTAACGTCCACAAGAGCCCGTTAAACTCAATGGGTCGGTGCCGAAAGCGAAACACCTGCCAGGCTTTAATACCAAGCAGCAGTGGAAATAAGAAGGCAAAATAGCCAAAAAGTGATAATAGTAAATCAGCAAACCAGGCCCCTGAAGCACCTACGGCATTTTGCACGGGCTGGCCACCACCTGTATGAGACCAGCCGGGATCAGTGGGGCTATAGGTAAATAATGCCATCAGCAAA
Source organism: Spartinivicinus marinus (assembly GCF_026309355.1). Taxonomy (NCBI): domain Bacteria; kingdom Pseudomonadati; phylum Pseudomonadota; class Gammaproteobacteria; order Oceanospirillales; family Zooshikellaceae; genus Spartinivicinus; species Spartinivicinus marinus. The sequence continues at coordinate 5,055,564 of NZ_JAPJZK010000001.1, read as the reverse complement.
TAAACACAGGTTGCCACCAAGGCAATTAATATGCCCTCTTTCAGCCGTGCAACAAATGAAATGCTGGGAATTGTAATAGTATCGTTAGCTCGAGTTTTCGCGCCTTTCAATAGCCTACCCTTCCTCAAAAAAGCTTATATAATAATAGCTTAGCAAGTTATTGCCCACCACTACATTAACTATACGCGCCTAAATTACTGAATACTGTAGTTTTTATAGTAGCCAGTCAACGTACCTCTCTTACGACAATATGACTACCTCTAACTAACATTTATCCACTTATATTGGCGTTATCTCGCGTCCACACACCAGAAAGCAATATTCAGGCTAAAATTGCCAATGCCCCTTCTGACTGTTAGGGTGCCGCAAATAACAAGAAACGAAGCTAACTCATGTTGGTGAATATGGCGCAAATTCCTTGGCTTAACGATTACCCAGTTAAATTTCCTCCAGTGAGTGATGCCTTAGACTACCCTGATGGTTTATTGGCGGCAGGGGGAAATCTCTCTGTCTCCACTCTACTGGAAGCTTATCGCCGTGGTATTTTTCCCTGGTTCAGTGAAACCGAACCCATTCTTTGGTGGTCGCCTAATCCACGCATGGTATTACTACCAGAAGAACTGAAAGTATCCCGAAGCCTGCGCAAGTTTATTAAGAAGCAGCATTTTACCGTAACCTGTGACCAGGCATTCTCCCAAGTTATGCAGGCCTGTGCTGAACCACGAAAAGAAAGCAGCGGTACCTGGATCAGTGATGAAATGTACAGTGCCTACAATGAACTGCATTTATCAGGGCATGCTCACTCTATTGAGTGCTGGCAAAATGATACTCTGGTCGGTGGGCTCTATGGTGTCGCTATCGGCTCAGTATTTTTTGGTGAGTCTATGTTCAGCCGAGCAACCAATGCCTCGAAAGTAGCACTCTACTATTTGGTTGAACAGCTGAAGCAATGGAACTTTCCACTCATTGATTGCCAGGTTTATAGTGAACACTTGGCCAGTTTAGGTGCAAGACCTATTTCCAGGGAGCTGTTCGTTGACTATCTTAATCAATATTGTTGTCATACATCTGTGACTAACTGGAAAGAATTTCACACCACGTTGCTGGGTGAGAACACATGAGTAACCTGAAAGCATTAAAATTCTACGCCACCCAGCCCCATACTTGCAGTTACTTACCTGAGCAGCAAGCCACCACACTATTTCTTGACCCAGACATCATTATCTCCAAGCCACTTTACAGTCAGCTGACCGACTTAGGCTTTCGGCGCAGCGGCCAGCATTTATACCGCCCTCACTGCGAAGCTTGTTGTGCCTGCACACCTGTGCGAGTCAAGGTTGATGAATTCAAACTCAAACGACGATTTCAACGAATCTTAAAGGTTAACCACGCCATTACCCTGGAAATCCACCCGCCTCATTACTGCGATGAATACTATGATTTGTACGCTCGCTACATTGAAGCTAGACATGCCGATGGCGATATGTTCCCTCCCAGTAAAGAGCAATTTAATTCTTTTTTGGTCGGCGATTGGTCGTTTTGTAAATTTATGGAGTGCCGCTTAAACGATAAGTTAGTAGCTGTTGCGGTGATGGATGAGCTGGCCAAAGGCTTGTCCGCCATTTATACCTTTTTTGAACCCGATCTCACTAAGCACAGCTTAGGTACCTACTGCATCCTACAGCAAATTCGCTTGGCTAAATCCTTAGGTTTGCCCTATGTTTATCTGGGCTACTGGATCAAAGAATGTCAAAAAATGAGTTATAAAACCGAGTTCAGACCATTAGAAATCTATCTGGATCATCAATGGTTAACTGTTTTATAAAACGGTTGCAATATAATTTATAGATTCATTACCTACTGCTATTTTCACCACGTTTATAGTCAAAAGTATATAGGGCTAGTCCAAAGTATAAGAAGCGGGTGCTACCTCCTATAAACAAAGGCATTTAAAGTGTTTATGATAAAAAAATTAGTTTTCTAGACCTTTATAGCCTTTACTTCTAGACTAGTTTTCAGGCAGAATGCAGCCCGTTTTACCAGAAGCTATCTTGATATAAATCAGCTAGCTTATATTGAGACTATATCAAGCTAGCCGACTTATACTGAGTTAGCTTCTCAGCTAATCAACGCATTGAGGTGCTAAGCCGAATGGCAAAAGAAGACTCTATTGAAATGGAAGGCACAGTGATTGACACTCTGCCAAACACCATGTTTCGTGTAGAACTTGAAAATGGTCATGTAGTGACTGCCCATATTTCTGGAAAAATGCGCAAGAACTATATTCGCATTTTAACTGGCGACAAAGTAAGGGTTGAGCTGACACCTTACGACTTAAGCAAAGGTCGTATTACTTACCGTGCCCGTTAATTAAATCTGCTACGTCCAGCTCACTATTCCAGAGCCAGATTGCGAGGGCAGCTTCAAGCTGCCTCATAATCCAGTGTTAACATACCGTCTTTTACTGAGACGTGAACCTTGCCACCGTTACCGGCCAACTGCCCAAACAGGATTTCTTCTGCCAGCGGTTTTTTCAAGTTTTCCTGAATGACCCGCGCCATTGGTCGTGCGCCCATTTGCTTGTCATAGCCTTCTTGTGCAAGCCAAGCAAGAGCACTTTCATCAACCTCTAGCAGCACTTTCTTATCATCAAGCTGCGTTTGCAGTTCAGTTAAGAATTTATCAACCACATGCTTGATCACATCTGGATCTAAATTTCCAAACTGGATAATGGCATCTAAGCGGTTACGAAACTCTGGCGAGAAAGTCTTTTTAATTGCTTCCATTCCATCAGTCGAGTGATCTTGCTCAGTAAACCCAATCGAAGCACGACTAACCGTTTCAGCCCCAGCATTGGTTGTCATCACAATAATCACATTACGGAAATCCGCTTTACGACCATTGTTGTCTGTTAATGTGCCATGATCCATCACTTGCAGCAGCAAGTTAAATACCTCTGGATGGGCTTTTTCTATTTCATCCATTAATAAGACACAATGCGGCTGCCTGTTGATTGCCTCAGTTAACAGGCCGCCTTGGTCATATCCCACATAACCGGGTGGTGCGCCGATCAACCGTGAAACGGTATGCCGTTCCATATACTCAGACATATCAAACCGAACCAGCTCAATACCCAGCACCTCAGCCAGCTGACGACTTACTTCAGTCTTACCCACACCGGTAGGTCCAGCAAATAAAAACGCTCCTACAGGACGCTCTGGCGCCTTTAAACCAGCACGAGACATTTTGATTGCAGTTGATAGTGAAGTAATCGCTTCATCCTGACCAAACACCACCATTTTCAAGTTGCGCTCGAGTTTTTCTAAGATTTCCTTATCAGAAGCAGATACATTCTTCGGTGGAATCCGGGCAATTTTCGCCACGATAGACTCAATATCTCCAACACCAATGGTTTTTTTCCGTTTATTTTCAGGCTGCAAACGCTGATAAGCCCCCGCTTCATCAATTACATCAATCGCTTTATCAGGCATATGGCGATCATTGATATAACGATCAGCTAACTCAGACGCTGCCCGCAGTGCAGTTTCTGTGTATTTAATACAGTGGTGCTCTTCGAACTTTGGTTTTAGCCCTTTGAGGATATGGAAAGTATCCTCCACATTGGGCTCATTAATATCCACCTTTTGAAATCGCCGCGCCAACGCCCGATCTTTTTCAAAAATACCGCGAAACTCTTGAAAGGTAGTTGAACCAATACAACGTAACTCACCTGACGTTAACAAGGGTTTCAGCAAGTTAGAAGCATCCATTACTCCACCTGACGCAGCCCCTGCACCAATAATGGTATGGATTTCATCAATAAATAAAATGGCATGGGCTTTTTTACGAAGCTCTGCCAGCAGCTGCTTGAACCGCTTTTCAAAGTCACCACGATACTTGGTACCGGCAAGCAGAGCACCCAAGTCTAATGAGTAAATAGTGGCATCTGACAAAATATCAGGGACTTCTTCATCCACAATGCGCTTGGCAAGCCCTTCAGCAATCGCTGTTTTACCAACGCCCGCCTCCCCCACTAATAATGGGTTATTTTTACGGCGGCGAGTCAAAATTTGCGCTACCCGCTCCAGCTCTTGATCTCTCCCCACCAACGGATCAATCCGACCGGCTTTAGCTTGTTCATTGAGGTTAGTGGCGAAGTTCTCTAGTGGATTCGATGACGTGCCCGTTTCTGTTGCAGCCTCATCATCGCCTTGCTCATGACCAATTTCCTCTTGATCACTACTTGCGCCTGATACTTTGGAAATACCATGGGCAATAAAATTAACCACATCTATTCTGGCGATATTTTGTTGTTTGAGGAAGTAAACGGCTTGACTCTCTTGCTCACTAAAAATGGCGACCAATACATTGGCGCCAGTCACTTCCTTTTTTCCCGAACTTTGCACATGAAATACGGCACGTTGCAATACCCGCTGAAACCCCAGCGTAGGCTGCGTTTCTCGATCATCTTCATTACTAGGAATTAAGGGTGTGGTTGAGTCGACGAAGTCAGTTAAGTCCCTGCGTAAGCGATCCATATCAGCACCACAAGCCTTCAATACCTTGGCTGCTGCATCGTTATCCAGCAGCGCCAACAGCAGATGCTCCACCGTCATAAATTCATGACGTTTGGCACGAGCATCCTTGAAGGCATGGTTCAAGGTCACTTCGAGGTCTTTATTCAACATATCGTTGGTACCTTAGGTTCCGCTGATTAATTAGCTTTCTCAATGTTGCACAACAGAGGGTGCTGGCTCTCTTTTGAATATTGAGTCACCTGCTCTGCTTTAGTTTCAGCAACATCTTTTGTAAACACTCCACAAACCCCCTTTCCTTGTGTGTGGACTGTTAGCATGACCTGGGTAGCTTTCTCCCAGTTCATATTAAAAAACAACTGTAGTACTTCAACAACGAAGTCCATTGGGGTGTAATCATCATTGATGAGTACTACTTTGTACATAGCGGGTGGTTTTAAAGCAGGCTTTGCCGGCGCCACCACAACTTGTCCGTCCTCGTCTAGATCGCCGGTTCCATCCTCACTATCTAATGTTAGACGAAGTTCTTTTAATTTACCCATCGTTAATACTCAACCCTATTCACAAGAAAAATTATTCTATGGAATTCTTATTATGATAACTCTGTTAATCGAAATTTTGCAGCTTTGAACTACTTGACATAAGTCTTCTCTTGTTAAACACTAGTTTTAAAACCATCATTGATGGTTTTTTTCGTTTATGTTGCCTAGGGACAAGGTGACATAGTGTTGTAGGAACTACTCCAATTAGGAGTTTATCGCAGAGGGAATTAAGCATGCCAACAGGTAAAGTGAAATGGTTTAATAATGCCAAAGGGTATGGGTTTATTTTACCAGAGGACAGTGACGAAGACCTGTTTGTGCACTACTCATCGATTGAGATGGATGGTTACAAAACCTTAAAAGCAGGCCAACCCGTCAACTTTGATATCCTTCAAGGCCCGAAGGGATTGCATGCCATTAATATTGTTCCTTTACCCCAGGATGCCGGAGGCTCGATAGCAGTTTCAGAGCCAGGTGTGAAAGTATCCACTTTTAACCAGCGAGAGGAAGCAGCATTAGAAGACTAACAATAACAAATTAACAACAATAATAATTGCTGTTTACAGCAACTAACAAAAAGGGTCTTAATACCATTTGGAATTAAGACCCTTTTTGGTATGAATGGGTTGCTATTTATTTGTATTAATCAACCGCTAATTCTCTACTGATTATTACCCTACAGTTAAAGTACAACAATTAACCATCAACAATTTTTTAAACAATTTTGTAATGACCACCTAGCCGTCTATTAATTGATCGCTATTAATAATTGATCTATGAATTGACCGTTAGGTAGTGCAAACAAAAAGCGCCTCAATTAGCCCATATGCTCAACCATAGCATCACCAAACTCAGAACACTTCAGCAACTTAGCACCATCCATCAAACGCTCAAAGTCATAAGTAACGGTTTTAGCTGAAATCGCGCCTTCCATACCTTTGATGATTAAATCAGCCGCTTCTGTCCAGCCCATATGACGCAGCATCATTTCAGCAGATAGAATCAATGACCCTGGGTTCACTTTATCCTGCCCAGCATATTTAGGTGCTGTACCATGAGTCGCTTCGAAAATAGCCACAGTATCACTTAAGTTGGCACCTGGAGCAATTCCAATACCACCCACTTCTGCAGCCAGTGCATCGGATAAATAGTCACCATTTAGGTTAAGGGTGGCAATCACGTCATACTCTGCTGGACGTAGCAAGATTTGCTGCAGCATGGCATCGGCAATCACATCTTTAACCACAATTTCTTTACCCGTTTTTGGGTTTTTAAAGGTGCACCATGGGCCCCCATCTAATAACTCAGCACCAAACTCTTGCTGCGATAACTCATAACCCCACTCTTTAAAAGCACCTTCAGTAAACTTCATGATGTTGCCTTTGTGTACCAAAGTAAGAGAAGCTTTATCATTATCGATGGTATACTGAATCGCTTTACGTACTAAACGTTTAGTGCCTTCTTCTGAAACAGGTTTAATGCCTATACCACAGTTGGTGTCAAAGCGGATTTTGGTCACACCCATTTCTTCTTTGAAGAATTTAATGACTTTATCAGCTTCTGGCGTGCCTGCTTTCCACTCAACCCCCGCGTAAATATCCTCAGAGTTTTCGCGGAAAATGCACATATCGACAGTTTCAGGATTGACCAGTGGGCTTGGTACACCCGTGAACCAGCGGACAGGGCGCTGACAAACATACAAATCCAGCTCTTGACGAAGCGCAACATTCAGCGAACGAATGCCACCACCAACCGGTGTAGTTAGTGGGCCTTTAATACCGACTGCAAACTCTTTAAATGCTTCTAAGGTTTCTTCAGGTAACCATGTGTTTTCATCGTATACTTGAGTGGCTTTTTCGCCTGCATACACTTCCATCCAAGAAATCTTACGCTCACCACCATAAGCTTTTTGAACAGCAGCATCGACCACTTTGATCATGGCAGGTGATACATCAACCCCAATACCATCCCCTTCAATGTAAGGAACAATAGGATTGCTAGGTACATTCAGGGAGTTATCAGCATTAACGGTAATTTTCTCGCCTGTCGTTGGTACCTGAATTTTTTGGTATCCCATTCTCTACTCCGTTTTTCTGGTTAGGTGAATTGTCAGGGTCTATCAAACACTAAAACAGGGTGGTTGCTGTAGTTATTCTACAAGTTGCCACCTGTTTTTCTGGTTAGCCCTTCGTCTATAGTATAAGAACCAAGCCTTACTTTGCCGCTAAAATAACAGTTAATAAAAACTCATTCATTCACGACAGTATGAACTGACCCTATTTTGTCGGGTATTATGACAGTATTTGTAGTTTTATTACATAAACCTCATTAATCCCGGTTATTTTTTACATTTATACAACAACTGCTTTTCCTTTCTCTTGTCGTTGATTTTTAGCCAACATTTAACAACTATTCAACTTACTCGCTGCTGAGTATCCAGAGACAATCGTTATGATTTGGACCCCAAGAGCCACTGTTGCCACCATTGTAGAAAAAGATCAAACCTTCTTAACCGTCAGTGAACAGGTGAAAGGCCAACTCGTTTTTAACCAGCCCGCTGGTCATATAGAGGCTAATGAAAAAATTGTTGACGCTGCTATCAGAGAAACATTAGAAGAAACCGGCTGGGAGGTAAAACCGAGTTACCTTTTGGGCATATATATTTATCGACCACCCACCAGTGACCTTACCTTCCACCGCTACTGTTTTATTGCCAAACCTGTTCAGCATCATCCTGCCCATAGGCTCGACCCAGATATTGAAGCCACTCATTGGTTAAGTTTGGAACAACTCAGCCAACCTAGTATTCACCTGCGTAGCCCACTGGTCGTAGAATGTATTAAAGACTATCTTGCAGGAATACGTTATCCATTGGCAGTTATTCACGAGGATGAGTAGAATAGCTGGCTTTTTTAACATGATGTATATGGTTTGGTTTTATAATGGTTGATGATAATCACCCCACCCGCGTTGTCGTTGGTATGTCCGGTGGTGTCGACTCCTCCGTTTCAGCCCTCTTGCTAAAAGAGCAAGGCTATCAGGTTGAAGGGCTGTTTATGAAAAACTGGGAGGAAGATGATGGCACAGAGTACTGTACCGCCAAGCAAGACTTAGCTGATGCTCAAGCAGTTTGTGACAAATTGGGAATCCCCTTACACACAGCCAATTTTGCTGCTGAATATTGGGATAATGTATTTGAACATTTTTTACATGAGTATCAGGCAGGGCGAACGCCTAACCCTGATATCCTCTGTAATAAAGAAATTAAGTTTAAAGCCTTTCTCGATTATGCCGTGGTATTAGGCGCAGATTATATCGCCACCGGCCATTATGCCCGTAAACGCATCATAGAGGGTAAAGCCTGCCTGCTCAGAGGGCTCGATCATAACAAAGATCAGAGCTACTTTTTACATGCAGTTGGCACCGAACAGTTTGCCAAAACCCTGTTCCCTGTCGGGGAATTAACCAAACCCGAAGTACGGGCTTTAGCCGAACAGCACGACTTAGTGACTCACAATAAAAAAGACAGTACGGGCATTTGCTTTATTGGTGAGCGCCGTTTTAGTGACTTTTTAAAGCAGTATCTACCTGCCCAGCCTGGCAATATCGAAACCCCTGAAGGTGACATTATTGGCCAGCATCAAGGCTTGATGTATCACACTATTGGCCAACGCCAAGGGTTAAGAATTGGCGGTCTGAAAGGCGCCCAAGAAGCCCCCTGGTATGTTGCAGCTAAAGACTTGAACCGCAATGTGCTGATTGCCGTTCAAGGGACTGACCACCCATTACTTTTTGCCCAACGGCTCACTGCACCTGTTGTGGACTGGGTAGCGGGTGAACCACCCAGCCTGCCTGCACGACTAACGGCAAAAATTCGCTATCGTCAGCAGGATCAACCCTGCTTGCTAGAGCAGCTGCCTAACGGTGACTATCAAGCAACCTTTGATCAACCACAGCGGGCAGTCACCCTTGGCCAGTCGGTGGTGTTTTACGACGATCAAATTTGTTTAGGTGGTGGGGTAATTGCAAGTAGCGATTAACAAACTAGTACTTAACAAGCAATACATTACAAGTTGTACTGCTTAAGCTGTACCCCTTAAAGCATACCATGAATGTTAAAAGTACAAAGTGATATGGCCTCCCACAACTATCATAACCAACTGATTGCTTTAGCTGGCATATTTCAAGCCAGCCACCTGGTGGAACAAATTGCAAAACAGGGTCAAGCACCAACTGATGCGCTGGATACCTCCATTAACAGTATTTTATGCACGCAACCAGAAAATGTAGAAGCCGTTTTCAATGGGTTATCTGGATTAACGATTGGCTTTAATATTCTCAAGCAAATTCTTGAGCGGACAGGTAGCCAGCCCACCCATACCGATACCATTCGCTATGCGCTGACTTTGATTCATCTGGAGCGCAAACTGAGCAAAGCATCTGGCATGCTCCGAACCATTAGTGAGCGACTAACGCAAGTACAAGACCAGGTAGCTCACTTTGGTGTTAACCATGTTAATGTCATGGCCAACCTGGCATCACTATATCTTGATACTGTCAGTACTTTCCGGCCAAGAATTCAGGTGACTGGTGACCCTCAGTACTTACAGCAGCAAACCAATGCCGATAAAATCCGGGCAACGCTGCTGGCAGGGGTAAGAGCTGCCATGCTTTGGCATCAGGTCGGTGGTCGACGTTGGCATCTACTGATTTATCGCAAGAGATTACTGTCAGCCCTAAACCAGCTTGGCTATTAACAAGCAGGTGAAATAACGATATTAATTTTGACCCATTTATTTAAACCTATTTTTTAAACCCATGAGGGTGCCACAAAACGTTATGAGCGCAGCAAAGACAAGGCAAAAATCGATGAGAAAGTGGCGTTTACATCAAATAAACGCGCATTTTGAGTTGGTTTTTAACGTAGTATTTGCAAGTGCAATAGTTTTGCAACCCTTCCTAAAGCTGTGGACAATCACCTATGCAACTCTCTGCACTCACTGCAATTTCTCCCATTGATGGCCGTTATGGCAATAAAACTGAGGCATTACGCACTATTTTCAGCGAATATGGCCTGATTCGATTCCGGGTTATCGTAGAAGTTCGCTGGCTCCAGCAGCTTGCCAAGCACCCTGGTATTAGTGAGGTGCCTACCCTTTCAACAGAAGCAAACCAAGTGCTGGACGCCCTTCTGAACAACTTTTCAGTTACAGACGCCGAGCGGGTAAAAGCCATTGAAAGTACAACTAATCACGATGTTAAAGCGGTTGAGTACTTCATTAAAGAGAAACTCGCTGACTATCCTGAGCTTGCCGCTATCAGCGAATTTGTCCACTTTGCCTGTACTTCAGAGGACATCAACAACCTATCTCACGGTTTAATGCTACAGGCTGGGCTGAGTGAAGTATTGATTCCTCAAATGGAGCAAGTGACTACCGCAATCAAGCAACTCGCTGTTCAGTTTGCTGATTTACCTATGTTATCTCGTACCCACGGCCAAACAGCCTCTCCCACTACCTTAGGCAAAGAAATGGCTAATGTGGTAGCCAGGCTCAACCGCCAGCTGACCCAACTTAAGCAAATCCCATTACTGGGTAAAATTAACGGCGCAGTAGGTAACTACAATGCCCATTTGTCGGCTTACCCTGATGTTGATTGGCAAGCTAATGCCCAGCAGTTTGTTGAAAGCTTAGGGCTTACCTGGAACCCCTATACCACCCAAATTGAGCCTCACGACTATATCGCTGAACTGTATGATGCGATCAGCCGCTTCAACACGATCTTGATTGACTATAACCGTGATGTTTGGGGCTATATCTCGCTGGGCTACTTCAAGCAGAAAACCGTGGCTGGCGAAGTGGGCTCCTCGACAATGCCTCACAAGGTTAATCCCATTGACTTTGAAAACTCTGAAGGCAACCTGGGCATTGCCAATGCCATCTTCCAACATTTGTCTAGCAAACTACCCATTTCCCGCTGGCAACGTGACTTAACTGACTCAACTGTTTTACGTAATTTAGGTGTAGGCATTGGCCACTGCGTGATTGCTTTTCAAAGCAGCCTGAAAGGTATCAGCAAGTTGGAAACCAATGAAGCTCGACTGGCTGAAGACCTCGATAATGCCTGGGAGGTATTAGCCGAGCCCATTCAAACCGTGATGCGTCGTTATGATATTCCTGAGCCTTATGAAAAGCTGAAGGCCTTAACTCGTGGTAAAGCGATTACCCAAGCCACGTTAGCTGAGTTTGTGGATACCCTTGAACTGCCTGCAGAGGTAAAAACTCAGCTTAAGCAGCTGACACCAGCCAACTATATTGGTAATGCTGTAGACCAGGCCAAGGGGATTGAATGAGCTTACTGGGCAAACTGCCAGCAGCCACTTTTCTAAAAGACTACTGGCAAAAACAACCTCTTTTAATTAAACAGGCGCTTCCACAGTTTGAAGCGCCCATCACCCCCGACGAACTAGCAGGCTTAGCATTAGAGCCAGACATAGAGTCACGAATTATCCAAACCCAAGTAGGGGAACAGCCTTGGGCTTTACGCCGAGGCCCTTTTACTGAAGAAACCTTTGCCGAGTTGGGCGAGAAAGACTGGACTTTATTGGTCCAGGCAGTTGATCATTGGGTCCCCGAAGTGGCTGAACTGCTGAAGACCGTCAGTTTCCTACCCCGCTGGCGCTTGGATGACATCATGATCAGCTTTGCAGCAACAGGGGGGAGTGTTGGTCCCCACTATGACAACTATGATGTATTTCTGCTTCAAGCAGAGGGCACCCGTGAGTGGCAACTAGGTGGACACTGTGACAGTGACACACCTTTACTTTGCCATTCCGATCTACAAGTGCTTGAGCAGTTTTCTGCTGAACAAACCTATACTCTAGAACCAGGGGATGTACTCTATCTTCCACCTCAAGTGGCACACTATGGTATCGCTCTGACACCGGGTATGACTTTTTCCATTGGCTTTCGAGCACCGGCTTACGCCGATATGATTGGCATGTTTGCTGACTTTATCGCCAGTGAGCTAGTGCCAGAGCAGCGCTACCACGACCCAGACCTTGGCGCTTCTAAAGAACCAGGAAAAATTGATGATGTCACTATAGCCCGGCTACGCCGACAACTGCTCAACATCATTGACCAGCCAGATAAGTTGAGGCAGTGGTTTGGTGAACACATGACTGAGCCCAAGTACAGCACGCCACCTGTGCTAGCAAAAGAGCAACTACAGCCCGCTGCCATAACAGAATTATCTAACTTGTTACATGAAGGTTACCAAATCGTCCTTAACCTTGACGCTCGTCTGGCCTATAGTGAAACTAATCAAGAGCTCTTGGTGTTTGCGGATGGTGTGTCGGTCACCACTTTGAAAGAAGCACTGCCTATTGTCCAGCGGCTATGCGAACGTCACTCCGTTACTTGGCAGCACCTACAGTCGAAATCAGAAGCTGTGCTAACGTTTCTTGCAACTCTTTGGACAATGGAAACAGTGACGATTCATGACGACACTGATGGAAGCATTTAAAGCAGTATCTCTGGAGCAATGGCAAGCAGTGGCTGAGGCACTTGCTGAGCCACCTCCAGCACCCGATGATGTTCACCAGCTTGATAGCGCAGTGCCTTATGTCATCGTAAAAGGGGATGACCTGTTGGTTGCATCTGTTTGGCTACTAGCAGGTGATCCTCATCGAATTGATCATGTATGGGTCAACCCCAGCTATCGGCATCAAGGTTTAGGTCAACAGTTACTCAAGTTTGTCATTGATAAAGTGGCTGACCAAGCCATCACTCAGCTACATTGTCAGGCAGATGGAAACTGGGTCAGCTGGTTTGAAGCTGTAGGGTTTCAGCGGCTCAGTCAGCTAGATTCAGGCACTTGGCAACTCTGCTGGCAACAAGGGCAATGGCCTCCAATGCCTTATATGCCACCTTCCCATACCGAGCCATTTACCATTTTAAAAGCCCCAGACAAGCCTGATTATGAGCCTCGAGCTGGCAAAACAGGAGCCAACGGCCACCCCTTCATCCTAGGTGAGCACAATGAACCGGTTCATGTGACTGGTCATGACGCCATTATCAACCACTTGGTTAGCTTAATTAACCAAGCTGATGAGCATATACGGGTTTTCTCACCTGACTTGGATATCAGTGTATTTGGCCATTCCATTGTGGTTGCCAGTTTGTCTACATTTGCACGGCGTAACCCAGTTAGTCGAGTAGATATACTGGTGGCAGATACCCAGCCATTAGTACACCAGTTTCATCCGCTTTTTGCCTTACAACAACGCATACCCAGCCTGGTGGCGGTGCACCTAGTCCACCCACATTATCCACTGGATAGTTTGGGTACTGTTTTAGTTGATCGACTAGGCTGGCTAGAAATTATGGATCGGGATCGTTATGAAGCGGTAGCGAACTTTAACGACCCTGGCTATGTCAAACAGCACAATGAGCTATTTCGCTCAGCCTGGGAAAAAAGCACCATTCCACCGGACTTCAGGAATTTAGCCATATGACAACAGTTTCTCGCTTATCTCCATTAATGGGGGTAATGGCATTTTGTCAGCTTGCTTGGGGAGAATCCTTACATACTTATACCCTTGAACCTCGCTACCAACCGGCTGAAAATTTGGTTGAAACATTAAAACCATTAGTCGCAGCAAATGGTACAGTGACTACCTTCAACAATGTCCTAATCATTAAAACGACTGCAACTAACTATCAAGAACTTACCCAGTTAATTAATCAGCTTGATAAACCTATCAAGCAACTGTTAATCAGTGTACGCGATAACAGTCGTCAAACGAATACTGACCGAGGTTTTGATACTCAGGCACGGATTAAAATTGGCGATACCACCATCAGTAACACCTACCCTGTACCTGATAAAAACCGCGTTATTATTCGTCATGGCACACTAGCCAATCAAAATAATGGGATAAAACAGGTCAGAGCAGTGGAAGGACAGCCTGCTTTTATTCAGGTAGGCCAGCAGATCCCCGTTAAAGAGCATACGAGTTATGGCAACTATCACCAAAGCAGTACTTATTATAAAAATGTAACTGCCGGGTTTTATGTGACTGTGCGGGTCAGTGGTAACCAAGCCCATATCCAATTAAACAGCCACAATAATCGAGTGAATCCACAACAGCAGCGAACCATTGATATACAAGAAACCAATACAGCGTTTACGGCACCACTAGGCCAATGGGTAAATTTTGGCGGCATTACCAACAACAGCCAAACCAATAATAAAGAATTATTAAGTCGCCACTACTCTACTGCAAACCAACAGGCACAATACGCTATTAAAATTGATACGCTTTAATATATCCAGTGCGAATGGTATAACCAGTGGTAGGCGCTTAAACTGCTAGTTGAGTTCAGTAAGCTGCGTAGTTTTTGCTTTGTATTTTTGTAGCACAGCCATTAACTGTTTAATAGTCACTGGCTTGCTAATAAATTCATCCATGCCTGCCGCCAAGCACTTTTGTTGTTCATCATTTACCGCATTAGCCGTGAGAGCGATAATCGGTGTTGGTTTATCAACGTCCAAGTCAGTCTCTAATTGACGTATAATCTCAGTCGCCTCAAAACCATCCATCACCGGCATTTGGCAGTCCATTAAAATAACATCAAACTTACCATGCTGCCAGGCTTCCACTGCGGCCTTACCATTTTCAACTAAAACCGCCTGACAACCTAATTTAGTTAACATGGTTTTAGCCACTTTCTGATTAACCGGATTATCCTCTACCAATAACACATGCAATTGAATATTGCTCGATAATGCCTGAGATTCAGACTTATGATTCTCACGAATTGAATATTTGGTTAATACTTCATTATTATCCTTAGTTGCCAACGCTGCTTGCAATAGACTCTGCAAGTTTTGTTTACGACATGGCCGAGTAATAAAAGCGTTAATACCCACTTTTTTACAAAATTCCATATCATGATGAGCAGGCTCCGCCGTAGTCATCATTAATTTGATTTGACTAAGTTCAGGCGTTTCTCGAATGGAGCGGGCAATATCATACCCATTCATAAAAGGTAATATTTTATCAACAATCACTAGTTCAAATGGGTCATTATCTGCCAAGGCCGCTTTTAATGTAGGTAAAACATCAACTGACTGATTGATACAAAAGACTCTCATACCCCAACTGTTAAGTTGTTGTTCTGACACTTTTAAATTAAAGTCATGGTCATCCACTACCATCACTCGAACACCCCGTAATGACTTTTCTGATGCCATCAATACTGGCATTTGACTGTAAGCTTGAACACCAAAAGGTATTTCAAAATAAAAGCAGCTACCTTTATTCAACTCACTTTCAACCTTTAACTCTCCCCCCATCAGTTTGACTAAATTACTCGATATTGATAATCCTAAACCAGTACCACCATATAAACGCGTGGTTGAGTTATCGGCCTGACAAAATTTCTCAAATATCAGCGTTTGCTTTTCTTTACTAATACCCACCCCAGTGTCTTGCACTGAAATTGCAATCCAAGCTTTCCCCTCACTCTCCCTGGTTTTACGAATATCTAATATCACGTTACCATACCGGGTAAACTTAATTGCATTATTTATCAAATTTGTGACTACCTGACGAACACGCCCCGGATCGCTGATTAATCGCTTAGGCACATTGTCATCAATATAACTAAATAACTCCAACCCTTTTTCTAGTGCTTTGCTATGTAATAAATCAATAATATCTTCCATTAAATCAGTTAAACTAAATTCAATATGTTCAATATCTAGTTTACCTGCTTCTATTTTAGAGAAGTCCAAAATATCATTAATAATATTTAACAAGGCATGAGATGAAGAATAAATCGTTTTAACATAATCTTTTTGCTCCACATCTAGTTGAGTGCCTTGTAACAACGAGGTCATACCAATGATGCCATTCATTGGCGTTCTAATTTCATGACTCATATTGGCAACAAACTCGCTCTTGCGGCGATTGGCTAATTCAGCCTCATTTTTTGCTTGTAGTGTTTCTTGATAAGACAGGTGCAGACTACTATTCATCTTGTTAAAGGAGTTAACCAGGTAGGCCAATTCATCATCTTTCGCTTTATAACGCTGTAGCTTGAGCACCTCTCCACCCAAGCTCGTTAAGTCAGCCTTTGCCATCATGTCAGCCATATGACGCAAATGCCTACCAACCAACAAATAAACGATCAATAAAATCAAAGCTGATACGATAAACGTTTTTATGGCCTGACTTGATAGCACAAACAGTGCCTTATCAAACAAACGCTGATAAACTGCTTCTAAACTGACAACTACCTTTAATTCCCCAAGCGATAAGGTTTCACCTTCATATTGATAAAGTAATGGCCATTGCTTGGTCATGGAATAACGGGTTGTTGAGTGACCTAGTTCGATTTTTGAGCTATCACCTTGTATCACCGCAACATATTTAACATCTGGCAGTCGTTTAATCCCTTCTGCCTGTACTGTAGCCTGGGCAATATCCTCCACCCATAAGCTGGCTGTAATCGCAGGCAGCAAGCTTTTTTCTATTTGCACGACTCTTTCGTTGATGGCAGAAACATCATTTCGATAATCAATATAAAGCGTTAAATGTGTAATAAATAGTGTTAATAAAGAGCTCGCCAGCAATATCCAAAAGATCAGCTGACGACCCAGACCCTGTTTAAATTTCAAATTCCCTGCTTCCATTGATAAAGGGAGTTCCTTAGCTTTTGCTGATTTACAAGCCGTTCAATATATTGGTGTTATCACTGAGACTTCATATTTCATATAATAGTGTAGCTGTATCCGAATCAATAAGTCATGTTGAGCTATAGTTAATTTCATGTATATATACACTACTCGATTTATAGTATTGGTAGTGGCTATGCTATCTTTATTTTTAAAGGATGAACATTTCCAGAGAAGGATCACATGAAGATAAAGCTACTGCTTTTTACTGTAATATTACATTATGTTAACCAAACCTGGGCCGGAGACGTTAACTATGTTGTTATCAAAAATCAGGCACAGCCCTTCCAAATAGAAAACGATGGTAAGCAGCATTCAGGCATCGTTACAGATATTGTAAAAGAAGTTTTCAAGAATAGCGACTATCAACTTACTACCCATACATTTCCATTTAAACGAATGATTTCAATCATGGAGGAAAAGAAGTATAAAAACTGGGTAACCTTTGGTTCTCCCGCATGGCCTGGCATTCAAAATGAAAACCTATCTGCAGTACCTATTTATAGTGTAAAAAATATTATGCTTATTAAAAACCCAGGATTTAGCTATACAAAAACATCCGACTTATTTGGAAAAACAGTTATTTTAATGGATGGTTTTGACTACCCTGGACTAGAAGAGCTGATTAAGCAAGGTAAAATAAAAGAGATTAGAGTAAAGGATCACAGTTCCGCCTTTAAAATACTAGATCGACCTGTCATGACCAAGTTTACTGGCTTTATTGAGCTTAAAGTCAGAGTTTTATATAACTTACGCAAAACTAAGCGAAATGCAGATAATTACCAAATGGTCGATGTCAGCAGTATAGCTAACAATTATGACATTCACCTGGCATACTCAAACCAAATTGACGAAAATATTCAACGCTTTATCAATGACAGGCTAAATATCATTAAAAATAATGGTAAGTTGTCTGATATAGTTAGCAAATACAACAAATGAGAAAATCATAAAACAACGCATAATAAAAGAAAGAAACAAGTACCACTATTATTATGCATTATAAAAAACAGTACTTGTTTCAATATACATTACAAACTCATAAATCATACACAGGGCACCGCTTTACATAAATGAAATTCGATAGAATACTCTTTTAGCTCCTCATAAGCTTTTGCAATTATGGTTGTTTTTAGCCCTGCATTTTTGGTGATTTTCACTAAGGCATCCTCATCACCTATCACTGGAGAAAACCCATAAAGTAAATAGCCACCTGACCTCAAATATTTAGCCCCCTCGATAAAAAAACGTTCTACTGCTGCATACCCCATATCAAACACTGATCTTTGAAGAGTTGACAGATTAGCATTCACTTTACCAAAAGGAATATTCCAATAAATAACATCAAATTTTTCATTGTCATTTATTTCAGAAAACACATCAGAATAAAAGCAACTTACTCGATCACTCAGCTGATACCTATTAATATTTAAGATAGTATTTTTTACTGCATCTTTATTAATATCCACAGCAACAACACTCTCAGCACCTTTCAATACAAACATTATTGCAGTTACTCCGGTGCCACAACCAACCTCCAATATACATTTACCAGATACTTCAGGTATATTTTGCACAAAAAATGCTGTGTCGCGAAAATATGAAGGAGGAAATACGTTGGGCAGCACGTCAAATTTATTACCTAATATTTCGATTTCATATTGTTTTTTATTTTCATTTTGACTTCGTTCCAATAATGTAATAACACCTTTAAGATAAGCATTTTTTATAGGATCTTCCGACCATACTTGCTGCATATTTTCTCCTTAACATACTCTTTTTTCGACATTACATTAAAAAACTAAGACAAGCTAAAATCATCTTCTTTAGAAAACATATGTCGTAATTTACGAGACTTAGTTTCTAAATAGTTTTCATTATGTATATTATGTCCTTCCTGCAAAGGCACACGCTCTACTACGTTAATCCCTGCAATACACAATGCTTGTACTTTTCTTGGATTATTGGTCATTAACTTTACTTTATCTATTTCTAGATAATGCAACATTCCTTCACAAAAGTGATACTCTCTCATATCCGCAGCAAAACCTAATCGCTCATTCGCTTCTACAGTATCAGCGCCTTTATCTTGAAGATGATAGGCACGTATTTTATTAAGTAACCCTATTCCTCTCCCCTCTTGTCGTAGATATAATAATGCACCACTCCCATGAGAGACTATGGTTTCCAGCGATTTCTGCAATTGAAAACCGCAATCGCAGCGTAAGCTGTATAAAGCATCACCGGTCAAGCATTCTGAATGTAATCGGATTAATGCTGGTTTAGTTACATCCAGTTTTCCATAGGTAAGCGCCAAGTGCTCAACATTATTATCGGACTGAATAAACCCATGCATAGTAAACACCCCAAACTGCGTAGGCAACTGTGCAGCATCTACATAGCGAATTAGTTTATAAGGATGTTTGTTTTTCAACTCATCACGGAGCGCCATTAACAACTGCCCTAATCGATTTTTGCCATGGCCATCGCCCCCATCTCCCCAGTAGGCATCAGAAAAACTATGCTCAACAATAGGCTGTGTTTCAGTTGCTACTAACCAATGCGCCAGTGGGTGATGCTGATGAAACTTACAGCGCAAACCTCGCATCATCACAGTTTCTTTTATATTATTCCAATCTGGTCGTACTTGTTTACTGTATTGACGACTAACTTTAAAGGCTTGCTCAGGCGTTGCTGCATGATGTATTCGGGCAATAATATCTGCAGCTAAAAACTTACTGGATTGGTAATAATGTTCTACAGTAGGCCAAGTAACCCCATCGATGACAATAGAATGCAATGAAAAATTAGACAAAAATCCATAACGCTCTTTAGGTTCATAAAACTGAATAGCATCAGCCATAGCAAATCTCACTTTATATACGGTCCCTTACTTGTAGTTTAGCAACCTACTTACAAAGTATTTATAAAATGAGCACTACCAAATTATGCCTACAAATAATAATCGTTTAATAAAAATGTTGCTATTGTGTAATGTTTTTTAATGGTTGTAATTTACCTAGTCAGCTTGAAATGGCTTGCAGGTAACAGCTACTACACTTTGTATGAATTACATTCCACCATCCTTGGCAACCACACCATGCTTTTAATACTCTGTAGGCTCAGTTTTAATATTAAGTTTTTTGCAACAGAGAACATAGCCATGTAAGTCCATATAGTCTTTATATACTTATCCTAATACCTAATTTCCCAGCACCGATGAATTTTTGCATTACGCTGAAAATCTGGATCGATAGTTATTGGGGTAATTTCTTTCACCTTAAACTTGTCCAATAAGCTTTCATCTATTTTAAATTTACGGAAATTATTGGAGAAGTACAACACCCCCTCTCTGGTCAACAACCTCATTGCCTGCATAATCAGCTCACCATGATCTCGCTGCACATCAAAGTCTTGATTTAGTTTTTTAGAATTAGAAAAAGTAGGGGGATCAATAAAAATCAAGTCATAGCGCTGAGTTTGTTCTTTTAACCAAGCCAAACTATCAGCTTCTACTAGTTGATGACGCTGCTGAGAAAAGCCATTTAATCTAAAGTTTTTATCAGCCCAATTTAAATAGTTTTTTGATAAGTCAACACTGGTTGTTTTTACCGCACCGCCTTTTGCCGCATGGACAGAGGCTGATGCGGTATAACAAAACAGGTTCAGAAACCGTTTACCTTTCGCTTGTTGTTGAATGATATGCCTAATTGGCCGGTGATCTAAAAATAAACCTGTATCCAGGTAATCCTGCAAATTAACCAGCAGCTGGCAGCCATGTTCTTCAACCTGCATAAACTCACCACGACTGTCGCGCTTTTGGTATTGCTTTTTACCTTGCTGCTGTTCTCGTCGTTTGACAATGACTTGCTTTTCTGGAACGTCCAATACCACAGGTAATGCACTGATAATATCGTTTAAACGCGCAGCTGCTTTTTCTGGGTCAATTGACTTAGGTGGTGCATATTCCTGAACATGCACCCATTCATTATAACAATCAATTGCAACCGCATACTCTGGCATATCTGCATCATATAAGCGATAGCAATGGATATTATGTTGATTGCGCCATTTTTTTAATTGTTTTAGATTTTTTCTAAGCCGATTGGCAAACATTTCAGCCCCTTTCGATAGCCGAATATGTGTTGTTGCCTGTTGAACAGATTTATCAACGGATGCGCGTTTTATGGAAGCATCCGTTGCAAAATTTTCCTCAGGAATGGCAAACAAATAAAGAGCACACTCTAATGCTCCATTATACAATTTATAATGTTTATGGGAGCGTAACTGGGTTCTTCTGGCTAGGTCTGCGCTACTGGTTAAAAAAGCTGCCTGCCAACCAGAAAAGCACTGCCGCATTTTTTCGCCTAAATGTTGATAGAGATAAACCAGGCTGGCTTCATTGCCGAGCCGCTCACCATAGGGTGGGTTTGTTATCATTAAACCAGTGGGCATGTGTTCAATAGCACTAGGAGTTAGCTGTGCCAAATCCACCTGTTTTATCTTAACAACGCCAGCTAAGCCTGCCCTTTCAATATTTGCCTGCGCTTTAGTAAGCACTTTATAACCTGGTTCAAAACCACAAATAACCGGAAACTGTTGACTCATTCCCTGCTCACGACGTTGCTTAGCTTCAGCCACCAACTTATTCCATATGGCAGGAATATGTCCCAACCAACCCTGAAAACCAAAATAGTTTCTTAACAAGCCGGGAGCGATATCGGCAGCCATTAATCCCGCTTCAATCAACAGAGTGCCAGCTCCACACATGGGATCGACCAAACTGCCTGATTGAGCTTTCAAACTTGGCCAGCCAGCGCGAACTAACATCGCAGCAGCCAGGTTTTCTTTTAATGGTGCCATCCCTGCTTCACGCCGATAGCCTCGCTCATGCAAGCTAATACCAGCCAAATCAATGGCGACTGTTACCTGGTCATACTTTAATCGGACCGATACCCGCACCCCAGGTTGCTCTTTAGCAACATTAGGGCGCCTACCAAACTTGTTTCTAAACTGGTCAACAATCGCATCTTTTACTGTCAGTGCACCAAAGCGAGTATTGCGGATAGCCTCTGAGGCGCCAGTAAAGTCAATCAAGAAATCACTATCAACATCAATATGATCAGCCCAGTCAATGGTTTGTAGTTGCTGGTATAGCTCTTCTTTCGATTTTACTGGCAACTCAGCGAGTTTGAGCAGCACTCGGTTTGCTAACCGTGACCACAAGCAGGCTCGATAAGCTGTCTCCATAGTGCCAGTAAAATTCACTGCTGCGACTGTTTGCTTGATATCACTGGCACCTAGCTGACTAAGCTCTTCAGCTAATAGCTGTTCTAGCCCTTTTGGGCAGGTGGCAGTCAATTGAAATTGGGTGGGGCTGATCATTACCGCATTGCTCATTCGCTTCAAGAGCAGCGCATTCTAACGTACTTAACGGGGTAGTCCAGTATTATAGTCTATGCCGCCCCATAAGGGTGTCGCGAAAGGGCGTGATCAGTAAATATAGTTTCCGATATGGAGTGACAGGGTGTTCTGGAACTGCTGTCGGGAACAGGAAATAGTATCCCTTGTTAACACAACAGTTACTCAACAATAAAGCCAATACATTATAAAGAATACTCATAACTTACCATTCGGCACTTTTTTCACTTGTACTGGTCCATACTTAAACATAGATTATGAGAGTAGCATTCCGGCAACTAAGAAGCTGCTGCGATAATCAACTACCACAGCTATAAGCGACAAGGACCAAGGGATAGAGGAGTGTTGTATAAAAACGAATATGTCTATTCTTAATCAATTCTTAACACAAGTTACGCAATGCGCTATTCATATCATAACGCCTCACCAAATTAAGAGTGAATTGAGGGGGTATACATAATTACCTCTAAACACTTTCAGGGTGAAGCGGGTGTAAACATTGTCCTTTGCAGGGCATTACTTACTTGTGGCACAGTTCAGTTGTTACAAGTGCAACTTAGGCAAAACCAAAACCTCAAGAGAAGTTTCTGGAAAGAGTCCAGTGTATAACCAGTGAGGCTATTCACACTATGAGAAGACACAAAAGAAGCAAAGCTGAAAGAGCATTTCAAAAGGGTTATCAAGTTGGAATTTCAGGCCGTTCACAGGATGTCTGCCCCCACGGTCAAGATGAAGTAAAGCAGTCGTGGTTAAATGGCTGGCGAGAGGGGTGGTCAGATCAGTGGGACGGTTACACCGGCGTTTCCGGTGTTCATAAAATATACTCTAAACATTACTGACTTTCATGATTCACACTGGCCCGCTTAGGCGGGCCATTTTATTTCTGGTAATTTTCGAATAGCCTAAAAGAAACTACTCAAACCAAAATACCAGCAACCAAGCTACCTACAAGCAGAGAAAAAGGCCTTTATTTTAGCTACTACTCTTTGCTGACCTCACGCCTTCCGCTGCATCACGAATTAGTTGTGGACCCTGATAAATAAAACCGCTGTAGATTTGCACCAATGCGGCCCCCGCCTCAATTTTAGCCGCAGCACTGGCAGCATCATGAATCCCACCCACACCAATAATGGGAATTTGCCTCTTAAGTACTTGGGCAAGCTGCTTAATAACCTCAGTAGACTGCTCAACCAGTGGCTTTCCACTTAAGCCCCCCTGTTCATTGCCATGGGGTAAATGGCTGACCTGATTTTTATCAATGGTGGTATTGGTTGCTATGACCCCATCAATCTGATGAGCTAAGAATACCTCCGCCACTTGGCTGATTTCTTCGGCAGTCATATCAGGCGCAATCTTTACCGCCAGGGGTACTTGCTTTTGATATTGGCTAGCTAACTTTGCCTGGGCCTCTTTTAAACGGGCTAATAATGCCGCCAATGCATCACCGTATTGCAAGCTTCTCAAGCCAGGTGTATTAGGTGACGAAATATTAACCGTCACATAATCTGCATAGGGGTAGACTTTATTCAAACAAATCAAATAATCATCTACTGCCTTTTCTACGGGAGTATCTAAGTTTTTGCCAATATTAATCCCTAGAATTCCTTGATAACGGCTGCACTTTACTTGCTCAACCAGGTGATCTACGCCTTTATTGTTAAACCCCATTCGATTAATAATAGCTTCCGCTTCTGGTAATCGGAATAAGCGTGGCTTCGGATTACCAGGCTGAGGCCGAGGAGTAACAGTACCCACCTCAATAAATCCAAAACCTAAAGCACCCAGCCCTGCTAGGTAATCAGCATTCTTATCCAGCCCAGCTGCCAGCCCAACAGGGTTAGGAAAACGAAGCCCCATCACTTCAACAGGTTGCTCTGGGATGGGTTTAATAAAACGCTGAGTTAACCCCAACCGTTCACCAGCACCAATCATATCCAACCCTAATTCATGGGAAGTCTCGGCGGAAAACTTAAACAGCAGTTGACGCACAAGCTGATACATAATACCCCTTAAATAAAAAAATGCTGATTAACGGCGAGCGCTGCCCCCTACTTATAGATACCACTTGTTTAGTGATATCTATAAGAGGAAGAGGCGGTGCTGCATTATAACCTTGGCAAGTTAGCTAGCACCACACCTCCTTCGAGGTTGTCGCAAAACTACTGTGCTTGCAAATACTGCGTTAAAAATCGACTCAAAATGCTTATTTATTAAATATAAACTCTGCTTTTTCGTCGATTATTAACTACCCTTCACTTGCTGATCAGCGGCCTGCTCTTTTTCAATTAAGGTACGATGTAAATGAACCGGGTCTTTGGATTTTCCACGGGCTTTTAGGTTGAGTAGCTCCACTATCACAGAAAAGGCCATGGCAAAATAAATGTAACCCTTAGGAATGTGCATATCCAAGCCTTCGCCAACCAGCGCCGTGCCAATTAGCACAAGAAAGCTTAGTGCCAGCATTTTTATAGTGGGGTTTTTATCAACATAATCACTGATTGCTTTTGCAGCCAGCATCATCACTAAAACCGAAATAATAATTGCCAGCACCATCACTGGTACATGCTTGGCCAATCCTACCGCAGTAATCACTGAGTCTAGAGAAAAAACCATATCAATAATGGCAATTTGCACCAGGATTGCCGCGAAGCTAGCAGCTGCCTTATGCTGACCATGCTCCCCTTCACCTTCCAAGGAATTATGAATTTCCAAGGTACTTTTACCAATTAAGAATAATCCACCACCGAGCAAGATAAGGTCTCGCCCAGAAATATCCTGACCGAAGGCGCTAAACAAATTGTCTGTTAACCCCATTACCCAAGACAGCGACAAAAGCAGACCAATTCGCATAAACATGGCCAGGCCTAACCCAATAATACGAGCTTTTTGTCGTTGCTCTTCAGGCAAACGCCCAACCAGAATTGAAATAAATATAATGTTGTCTATACCAAGCACAATCTCAAGTGCAGTTAAGGTAGCCAGTGCTACCCAGGCTTCTGGCTGAGCAATCCACTCCATAATCGTTCCAATTAGTCTCGTTAGTTAAAAATATTGTTCCATACTACACAAGGCGGCTTGTTACTGCTAACTTCCACGCCGTTGTTAAATATCCCAATGAATATATTTAGCGGGAACCTGGTCTGTTAGCCAAATACTATCAATCGCTTGATAAAACTTATAACCTGCTGCTGCCATGCTTTTTGCGTCAACAGCCAAAATACGAGGCACCCCATGACGGGTACCCACCTCATGAGCAGATGCAGTATCCTCGGATAAATGCACATGCTGGCGCCTCATCGACTTAACCCCTTCACGACGAATGGCCTTAAGAAATCGGGTCGCTGTACCATGATACAGTACATCAGGAGGTGTAAGTGCAGGCAATGACAATTCAACAGGTATTGAATGGCCACGATTAGCACGAATTTTCTTTCCACACTCACTTAGGCTAAAGCGTTGCTTATCATTGGTCTTAACAATGAATAAAAGCTTTTCTTTATCTAGAGGAATTTTTTTCTGCTGGGCAGCCTCTAATAACCCACTTACATCAACCCAGCCATGTGGATCTATGCTTATCCCCACTTCATCTGGCCGATGCCTGAGCACATAACTTAACCACTTACTGCAATGAATATCAGACTTTGACATATTAACTACTTACTTTGGACTTTCTCTGTACATCAAATACAACAACTTAATTGTGCTAACGCAGGAAAAACCAATCCCTACTGAAACACTACACCTTAATTATACTAGGGGCTGCTAATGTTTGCCTGAGGCTCGTTGTTGTGACTCCAAAAAAGTCGGCTGCCTCAAGCAACAGCTCCAGCCCTTTTATATCACTCCATTTTTCTCAGCGTTTGCGACATCCTCAATAGTAGTTGCAAGAATGGTGAAAATGAACTATTACATGTGAAACATATTAAAAGATCACCTGTCAAAGTAATTACATGTGATACAACATAGACTTCCTCCAACCTTACAGGTAAACTCTAGATCATTACATGTAACAAACAACATGTATAACACTTAGGAGAAAAGCATGACTCGCAAGTCTGGCGCCCACTATCAACGCATGTTTAGAGAGCGCTTGCGGGCACAGGGCCTGATCAAAAAAGATGTCTGGATATTGCCTGAACATGCTTCTACTCTGCGACAAGTAGAGAAAGTTTTACGCCTACCAGACACGCAACCGAGCGATATAGAGAGGATCACAATGGCTGAAGAAACATTATGGAACACCCAGTCGCTGTATGAAGAGCTCAACAATGTTGAGCTATTTAAATCAGATGCAGCCACTTTAGAAATAATTGAAGGTACCGACCAGTGTTTGCACATTGTTATGCATGAGTACGCTGATATTCCCATCTTCCTCAGCGTGTCTGGTGAACAAATTCTGGCTGAAGTGATTCTCTGGTCAACAGAAGAAATCAATGACATCACTGCCTTTAATGAAGAAGTACTACGCACCCACAAGCTACTACCTCTATCGAGTATTAGCCTGGACCGCTGGCCAGATGGTAAAGATTACTACTGTTTATTTGGTGCATTAAGTGCTTCGTCAATCATCCCTAGTATTGTATTTGAAATAGAGACCCTGGCGGACAATGTTATCAAAGCATCTGAAGCCTATGAACGTTTTTTGGTTAAACCGGAAGGAGCAAGCGCATGAGCATCTGGAGTAAACTAATGACAGCCGTTCGTGGTGGTGCAACAGAAATTGGCGAAGTGATTGTTGATAATCAAGCCTTGCGCATCCTTGACCAGGAAATTCGTGACGCTGGTGAAGAGCTTAACCGCTCGAAAACCGCTCTAGCGAATATTATGGCCAAAGAAAAACTCGCCAACGATAAATGCAGCCAACTAAAAACTAAAATCAGTGAATATGAAACCTATGCCAGCCAGGCTTTAGAAAAAGGCAATGAAACATTAGCAGTAGAAATTGCAGAAAAAATTGCAGATTATGAGTCACAGCTGGCAACCGAAGAAGAATTAAAAAGCGGCTTTAGCCAAAGCGTCGAAAACTTACGAAAAGCCGTTACCCATGCTGAAAGCAATTTGAGGCGCCTTAAACAGCAAGTCGATACAGTAAAGGCAACCGATAGCGTGCAAAAAGCCCAAGCAGCCGTTGCAGCCCGCTATAGTGGGGCCAATTCAAAAATGCAAACTGCAACTGATTCACTCGACAGAATCAAGAAAAAACAAGCAGAACGTGCTGCCCAAATGGAAGCCGCGCAAGAAATGTCAGAAGAGCATAGCGATACCAACTTAGAGTCAAAAATGAAAGCCGCTGGAATTAAACCTGGCGCATCCAGTGCTAACGATATTCTGGCCCGTTTAAAAGCCAAAAAACAAGGCTAATCTTTTCACTAGCCCCACTCTCTAGGGGCTAGCTATTTTCTTCATTAATTTCCTTCCCACTCTTTTAATGCTTGCTTTCTTGCGGGTTGTTGTTCAGCATTAGCTCCCGTTTGAAAAATGAGGAAGCAACCATGACCTCCTTATCTGCTGAAGTGCTTGCGCAGATGAAATCAGTAGCCAAACAAGCCGCAGCCAATGCCTACTGCTGTTACAGTCAATTTCCTGTGGGAGCAGCCTTGTTAACAGCTGATGGACACATGATTCCTGGCTGTAATGTGGAAAATATTTCCTATGGCCTCACTAACTGCGCCGAAAGAACCGCTATTTATTCAGCTACTGCACAAGGGATTAACAAGCAAGCCATGCAAGCCATGCTCATCTATATGCCTGGTAATAAGCTTTATTCTCCTTGTGGTGCTTGCCGCCAGGTCATCGCTGAATTTTTAGCGGCAGATGCACCTATTTATGCTGCATGTGATGATGAAAATCAGCTACAACAGTGGACTGTCCAATCACTATTGCCAGCCGGCTTTAGTTTTGATGGACTATAAAGCAAGTAGTCAGCACTACACATAACGTTTAGTTAATAAAATAAAAATTCTTAAAATATAAACACGTTTCAATAACCAGCGGAATCGCAACACTTTTAAAAAAACGGCTCAAAACTTAACCAATGGGACAAAAAGCGTTTGCGATAGGCAATGAATTTGTAATAATTGGCCGCTTTAACGCTGGTTGAGGTAGACCCATGATCCTACAAATAATAATTAGCCTCGGGGGGATGCTCGTCCTACTGGGGATTGCCTTAGCACTATCAAGTAACCGAAAAGCCATTAACGTTCGCACCATAGGGGGAGCATTTGCACTTCAATTACTAATAGGCGCTTTTGTTTTATATACATCTATTGGCCAGGATGTCTTAAATGCCATGGCCAGTGGCGTCAATGCTGTCATCACTCAAAGTAAAGTAGGCACTGAATTTTTATTTGGCGATCTAGCCAAATTTAAAGTGGGCTTTGTCTTTGCAATTAATGTATTAACCGTCATTATCTTTTTCTCTTCACTAATTGCCGTGCTTTATTATTTAGGCATCATGCAGTTGGTCATTCGTTTTATTGGTGGCGGCATCCAAAAATTATTGGGTACCAGCCGTCCAGAATCTTTATCTGCAACTGCCAATATTTTTGTTGGGCAAACCGAAGCCCCGCTGGTGGTAAAACCCTTTATCCCTACCATGACTCAATCAGAGCTATTTGCCATTATGGTTGGTGGGTTAGCCTCTGTTGCTGGTACCGTACTTGCGGGTTATGCCGGTCTAGGGGCTGATATGAAGTTCTTGATTGCAGCCAGTTTTATGGCAGCACCAGGTGGGCTATTAATGGCAAAAATAATTATGCCTGAAACGGAAGAGCCCCATCAGAATTTTGATGAAGTATTAGATGATGCAGATAAACCCGCCAATGTCATTGATGCAGCTGCTGTAGGTGCTTCCAATGGTTTACGCCTGGCAGTTAATGTGGGCGCTATGCTAATTGCCTTTGTTGGGTTAATCGCCTTGTTAAACTTTTGGCTAGGTGGAATTGGTGAATATTTTGGTGTTCAAGGGTTAACTTTCCAAGGTTTATTGGGATGGTTCTTTTCACCCATTGCCTTTGTTTTAGGCGTACCTTGGAGTGAAGCGCATCAGGTAGGCTCATTAATTGGGCAAAAGCTGATTTTAAACGAGTTTGTTGCCTACATGGATTTTGCCAATATTAAAGACAGCTTATCACCCACTTCTCAAGCAATCGCTACCTTCGCTCTTTGTGGCTTTGCCAACCTGTCTTCTATTGCCATCCTGTTAGGGGGGCTTGGTAGCTTAGCGCCTTCTCGCCGTCATGATATTGCTAGAATGGGGATTAAAGCAGTGATTGCAGGAACCCTTTCCAACTTAATGAGCGCTACTATTGCCGGAATCTTTTTAACCTTGGCTACCTTATAGCTCGCCAAAGTATTCTCATACTCAAGGACACTGCAGAATAAATATGGAGTAACAGTATTGTTACTCCACTTTATAAAAGGGTGTCGAAAAAGTTAGTCGATATAGGGGAAACAGGGTGTTCTGCACCTTTTTAGCGCTTGACGGGTTTAACTCTTGATGGGCCAGAGATGGCCTTTCAAGAATGGCGGAAGAATGCACTGTTATTCCCTATCAAACACCAAACCTACTTTACACCCTGTCACTCTATATTCTCCAACTTTTGCAAAAACCTATTCAAAAATAACCTTTCAGTAGCCCCTTTGTTTTTTATCAAGTTTTCCCACAATATTTTCCAATTTCACTTGATTTTACACCCAGGAAAAGGCATAAGAAAAAACCAGACCGATTGGACAACTTTTTTAGATTCACATAGAGTAGTAACCCTATTCAGCCTAAGCTTCATCATATAAAGCAATAAGAGAAAAGTATGACTCAATTAGCACAAGCTGCACAACAAGCGCTTAACTTAATGGACCTGACCTCCCTCAATGACGATGATACTGAAGCGAAAATTATTCAGCTTTGTCACCAGGCCCATAGCCCTGCAGGAAATACAGCCGCGGTTTGTGTTTACCCTCGATTTATCCCTATTGCCAAAAAAACGTTAAAAAGCCTGAACTGTGAAAATATCCTGGTTGCCACTGTCACTAATTTTCCAGCGGGTGGAAACGATGTCGCTATTGCGGAAGCAGAAACTCGTGCTGCTGTTGCCTACGGTGCCGATGAAGTGGATGTGGTATTTCCCTATCGAGCACTAATGGCTGGAAATGAAACGATTGGCGCGGAACTGGTTGCTGCTTGTAAACAAGCTTGTGGTGACAAGGTTAAGCTCAAAGTGATTATCGAAAGTGGTGAGTTAAAAGACCCAGACTTAATCGAAAAAGCCAGTCTGATCAGTATTCAGGCAGGAGCTGATTTTATTAAAACTTCCACCGGCAAAGTACCTGTTAATGCCACTCTAGAAGCGACAGAAATCATGCTAAAAGCCATCAAAGCTACCGGCAGCCAGTGCGGTTTTAAAGCAGCAGGAGGCGTGCGTAACGCTGAGCAAGCAGCAGAATACTTATCGCTAGCCCACAATCTGTTAGGTGATGACTGGGTTTCTACACAACACTTTCGCTTTGGTGCCAGCAGTTTATTAGCAAGCTTACTCACCACCTTAGGCCACCAACCAGAAAACCAAGTAACAGGTAGCGGTTACTAAACACTATCAACAACAAAAATACGCCATTAAAAATCAACTTTAAATACCCTTCAGAATGCCTCTGTCATTCATGAAGGGTATAAAACCAATAGGGGCGCGTAAGATGTATTTACCTCAAGAAATTATTCGCCAAAAGCGCGATGGCCACTCGTTAAGTAAAGAGCAAATACAATTTTTTGTTGAGGGGATTACCTCTGGCAAAGTCAGCGAAGGACAAATTGCGGCATTAGCCATGGCTGTTTATTTTAATGATTTTACTATGGCTGAACGAGTTGCTTTCACACAAGCCATGCAGCACTCGGGGGATGTACTCGACTGGAGTGATTTACAGTTACCTGGCCCTATCGTAGATAAACACTCTACTGGAGGCGTAGGGGATGTCGTCAGCCTCATGCTAGGACCAATGATTGCTGCCTGTGGTGGCTATGTACCGATGATTTCAGGCCGTGGCTTAGGTCATACTGGCGGCACACTGGATAAACTCGACAGCATTCCTGGCTATAACACCAACCCAGATAACACCCAGTTTAGAAAAGTCGTCAAAGACGTCGGCGTTGCCATCATTGGCCAGACTGCCAACCTAGCACCTGCAGATAAGCGGGTTTATGGTATCCGCGATGTCACCGCTACCGTTGAATCCGTAGCAATGATCACCTGCTCCATCCTCGCTAAAAAGCTTGCAGCTGGGTTGGATGCATTGGTGATGGATGTCAAAGTCGGCAACGGTGCCTTTATGCCCAGTTACGAAAAATCCAAAGAACTGGCTCAAAGTATTGTCCAAGTCGCTAATGGTGCTGGTGTTGCTACCAGCGCACTGTTAACCGATATGAACCAAGTACTTGCCAGTACTGCCGGTAATGCCGTGGAAGTTCGAGAAACAGTTGATTATTTAACCGGGCGCTATCGCAACCCTCGATTACATCAGGTAACCATTGAGTTGTGTGCTGAGCTGTTGCTGCTGGCCAATCTGGCAGGCTCAATCTCCGAAGCCCGTGATAAGCTCAACATCGCCTTAGACAGCGGTAAGGCTGCCGAGATTTTTGCCAAGATGGTCAGCGCCCTGGGTGGCCCTGCTGATTTACTGGAAAAGCCAGAACGTCTCTTGCCCCTAGCTTCTATCAGTAAGCCACTACTAGCACCACAAGCTGGCGTCGTATCCACTATGAACACCCGAGAGTTAGGTATTGCCGTTGTGCAGTTAGGCGGTGGCAGACAACGTGCGTCAGATAAAATCGACTATCAAGTAGGCTTATCTGATATTGTGACGTTAGGCACAAGGGTTGACAAAGGCCAGTCATTAATGACAATTCATGCCCGCAACGAAACTGACTGGCGAGCAGCCGCAGAGTATATTTTAGCCAATGTAACCTTATCGGCTGCAGCACCAGAAACAACATCGTGTGTCTATGAGCGCATTGATTTAGTAAGCTGCCAAGAGAAGCCCCTATGAAACGAGCTTTAATTTTAGTACTGGATTCCTTTGGTATTGGTGCCACCGCCGATGCACACACTTTTGGTGACACGGGTGCTGATACCCTTGGTCATATAGCTGAAGCTTGTGCAAAAGGTAATGCTAATAATGGGCGCAGCGGCCCACTGAACTTACCGAACCTGACCAAACTAGGTTTAATGCATGCCGCAAGAGGCAGTACTGGTAGCTTTCCCATGGGTGTGGATACCCAAGTTGACCTTATTGGCGCCTATG
The DNA here is from genome assembly GCF_026309355.1 of Spartinivicinus marinus. Taxonomy (NCBI): domain Bacteria; kingdom Pseudomonadati; phylum Pseudomonadota; class Gammaproteobacteria; order Oceanospirillales; family Zooshikellaceae; genus Spartinivicinus; species Spartinivicinus marinus. Next base: position 5,023,034 of record NZ_JAPJZK010000001.1, on the reverse strand, counting down.
GGTTTGCCAAAGAGCTCAGTAGTGGCAAAGACACGCCAAGCGGCCATTGGGAAATAGCTGGCGTACCCGTGCTTTTTGATTGGGGCTATTTTTCTGAGCAGGAACAGAGCTTTCCTCCCGAATTACTGGAACAGCTGATTGAGCGAGGCAAATTACCTGGCGTATTAGGTAATTGCCATGCCTCTGGCACCACAATTATTCAACAGTTAGGTGAAGAGCATATCAACAGTGGCAAACCCATTGTTTATACCTCAGCTGATAGCGTGTTCCAAATTGCCTGTCATGAAGACAGCTTTGGTTTAGAACGGCTGTATGAGCTGTGTGAAATTGCTCGTGAGCTTTGTAATGAGTACAACATTGGTCGGGTCATTGCTCGCCCCTTCGTTGGTGATCATCCAGATAAATATGCACGTACAGGCAACCGTCGTGACTATGCGGTATCTCCTCCCGCCCCAACCGTACTGGATAAACTGGCTACTGCAGGTGGTGAAGTCATCAGTATCGGTAAAATTGCCGATATTTATGCACACCAGGGCATTACTCAAAAAGTCAAAGCCACCGGTTTGGACGAATTATTTGATGCAACCCTGACAGCAATGGACAACACTGGCGACAACAGTATTATTTTTACCAATTTTGTCGATTTTGATTCATCCTATGGCCATCGCCGTGACATTAATGGTTATGCCTGTGCCTTAGAACATTTTGATCAACGCTTGCCTGAACTACTCAATAAAATGCAGCCTGATGATATTGTCATCATGACCGCCGATCATGGCTGCGACCCCAGCTGGCCCGGCTCAGACCATACTCGGGAACATATTCCTGTGTTAGTTTATGGTCAGTCCGTTCCCGCTCAAGACCTGGGCCAACGGGAAACTTTTGCAGACATCGGCCAAAGTCTAGCAAGCTACTTTAAGTTAACGCCGATGGAATACGGCACTTCATTTTTATCTTAACGCATTCATTTTTGTTTTTAGAACGAACAAAACGGAGAAAAAACATAATGGCTACTCCTCACATCAGTGCAGCCCCAGGTGATTTTGCCGAAACTGTATTAATGCCAGGCGACCCGCTAAGAGCTAAATTTATCGCTGAAAATTTCTTAACGGATGCTCAGTGTGTCACTGAAGTCCGTAATATGTTTGGTTACACCGGTACTTATAAGGATCGCCGTATTTCAGTCATGGGCTCCGGCATGGGAATTCCTTCCATATCCATTTATGCCAAAGAATTAATTACTGATTATGACGTTAAAAAAATTATTCGGGTGGGTAGCTGTGGAGCCGTTGATGACAGCATCAAATTGCAAGACATTATTATCGGCATGGGCGCCAGCACAGACTCCAAAGTTAACCGGATTCGTTTTAATGATTATGATTTTGCCGCTATTGCGGATTATCAATTATTAGCCAATGCCGTTACTGCCGCTAAGCAAAAACAATTACCAGTGCGAGTGGGTAACGTGTTTTCATCCGACTTGTTTTATACCCCTGACCAGCAACTATTTGAATTAATGGCAAAATACCAGGTATTGGCTGTTGAAATGGAAGCGGCTGGTTTATACGGAGTGGCCGCTGAATATGGTGCGCAAGCACTGGCTATTTTCACTGTTAGTGACCATATTACCCGCAACGAAAAACTCAGTGCAGAAGCACGTCAGACCAGCTTTAAGCAAATGATTGAGTTGGCATTAGATTCTGTTTTACTAGACAAATAGCGTTTAATATGGAATAACAGGAAATGCTTCCTACAGAACACTCTGTTACTCCATATACATTAGCTTTTGCGATAATCTCTGGTGGCTTTTTATTTAGGATACCTTAATTAAAAGCCTCTTTATAGAACACCTCTAATAATTGCTTATGGCCTCTCTGCAAGCTGATGGGGTTTTGAACTGTTATTAGAGGCGCCCTATATAGAAAACTTCACTTCCTCACCATTATTTGACCGATTTTGAGTAAACTGCCTGACGATTTCATCGGGGCTGACTGGCTCACAAAATAAATACCCCTGGGCTTCATCACACAACAACTGTTGTAGATACTGTTGTTGCTCGATAGTTTCCACACCTTCAGCAACAGTTCTGATCCCCATGCTTTTGGCCAAATGAATAATGGCCCTGACAATGCCGGCCTGATCCGCCTCATGCCCCCCTGTCGTAGAAATTTGATGAATAAACTGCTTGTCAATTTTAACGCAATTAATAGGTAGCCGGTTTAAATAACTTAAGGACGAATAACCTGTACCGAAATCATCAATGGCAACACCTACTCCAAGATCTTTAAAGGCATGGAGTAATACACTGTTTTTTTCGACATTTTTCATTACAGCGGATTCAGTTAATTCAATTTCCAGGTCACTGCCAGCCAGCCCATACTCTGACAACACTTGTTGGATAAATTTGTGTAACTGATTATTTTGTAGCTCGGTAGCTGAAACATTCACCGCTATTTTTACTGAGAGCCCTGCCGCCTTCCATTCCTGAGACTGCCGACAAGCCTCTGTTACAATCCAACGTCCCAGGCTATGAATTAATCCTGAATTTTCTGCAATAGGAATAAACTCCAACGGCATGACCTCGCCAAATTCAGGGTGTGTCCAGCGTGTTAATACTTCAACACTGGTATATTGCCCAGTAATTAAATTGGTTCTGGGCTGAAAGGTCAGGTACATTTGTGGCGAACCAATGGCTTTTTGTAAGTCTTTTTCTAGCCTTACTCGCCGCTGCATAACCTCTGCCTGCTCTTCCTTAAACAGCGATACATGTAATCCCTTATGTTTGGCCTGATACATCGCAATATCGGCATTTTTAAACAGCTCGCCTAAGTTATCACCATCTTCCGGATAGCAGGCGATACCAATACTGGCACCTAATTCAATTGGGTGATCATTAATTTGACATGGTTCATTTAAGGCTTCCCTAATTCGATTTGCTAATTGCAAAGCCGTCAATGAATTGCACTCAGGCAAAATGATCGAAAACTCATCTCCACCTTGACGACACAAGGTGTCTACTTCGCGTAAACTGGATTTCACTCGCTGACCAATTTCTATTAATACCGCATCGCCCACGTCATGACCCAAAGTGTCATTAATTTGTTTAAACTTATCCAAATCAATCACCATCACCCCCATACTTTTTTTCTGGCGTTTGGCCATGGCTAAGCTTTGCCTAGCTCGTTCCATCAGTAAACGACGGTTTGGCAAATTGGTAAGCGAATCATAAAACGCCAGATTTTCAATTTGCTCCATCCGTCTTACCCGCTCAGATATATCTTTATGAATACCAATGACTCGACGGGGATTCCCTTCCACATCAATATCCACCACTTTACCGCGGGACAACACATGAATTAATTCGCCGTTACTGCGATACATTCGAAACTGGTCTTCATATTCACCATAGCGACAAATATGATCACTGATAAAGGCTTTGGCCTTTGGTAAATCATCAGGATGAACATATTGCAGCCAGGCCTGGGGATCATCTTCAAATTCAGTGCTTGCATAACCCAGCATGGCAATATACTGCGGGCTATAAAAAATACTTTGGGTTACCAGGTCATAATCCCAAATGCCTTCATCTGCCACTTCAAACGCATAACGCAACTGTTCCTCACTGCGTTTTAAGCGCTCTTCTGCTTCTTTACGCCGGGTAATATCAGTTAATGTGCCAAGCAATCTGATTGGTTTACTTTCTCGATCAAACTGGGCTTTGCCCCGTTCCAGCACCCAAATATAATGACCATCACGGTGTTTTTTACGATGCTCACTTAAATAAAACTCACTGCCTTCGCAGGTATGCGCCTGACATTCTTTGATCGTTCTTTCGCGATCCTCAGGATGAATTAAGCTTAACCATTCCTCTCCATTTAAAATCATGTTTTCCTGGCTATAGCCAAGCATTTCATACCAGCGAGGCGAGTAAAACAGCATGCAATCTTGGATTTCCCAATCCCAAATGCCATCCTGGCTCCCTTCTAAAGCTAACTGCCAACGTTGCTCAGAACGTACTAATTTGTTAATGGCACGATGTTGTTCAGTAATATTGACAGCAAATGCAATGACGCCACTGATAAAACCATCACTACTCAATACAGGGGTATAACGAAAGTCATAGACTTCTGCTTCTCGATCAGGAGCCTCATAACGACGCTCAACCTGGACAGTTTCACCGCGAATAATTTGATTTAAAAAGCGAATGCCTTCATCTTCACTGGAAAACTCCACGGCAACGGGTAAAAAATCCATGCCCAATTTAATGTCGGTATTTGCATAACGCTTCATTAACTCAAAGTGTGTTTCATTGAAAAAGGTATATTTAAAATCCATATCCAATGAAAAAACCTGGATCGTGGGATTATCCAATAAATCATGTCCTCGCCACTCAGTCAGACCGGATTTCAGTAATTCATCGTCGCCTGCTTCAACAGCTTTTTCAGGGTTTTGTAGCAATTCCAATGTTCGCTGTGTTTCCAATAATTCTTGCTGAAGCTCTTTTAAATTACGAAATATTGAAAAAATGGGTTTTCGCCATTCAGATAAATCTGGCAAAGGCTCAACTCGTAAGCCAATCGCCATCCATACACATGCCATTGAAGTTGCTATGCCACTGGCCAGCCAAGCATAAGCCAATAAATCTTGTCCCGCTAAATAACTGAGCTCTGCTAGGTTATGACGCAAGACAGAATCAACCAGCAAAATCAACAGCATGGTAATTCCCAGCCGCAGAGCCGCTGAAATACCAGGCATAAACCACACCAGGATTTCCCATAAAATTGCCATCGATACCAGCATTAACATGGAAATAGCGGCACTGACCAAGGAGGGTAATACCATAGAGCGTACATGCAGAGGTGAACCATCAGCCACCAAACTGGTATTAAGTGAGGCAAGCCCTAGATTAATAAGCGGTACCAGGCTACTAACAATAATTAAACCAATAGCCACTCTTGCCGCAAAAGGCCCTTCATAAAGATAAAGGAGAATAACCCCAAAGATCATGCCACTGTAAACAGTAATATCTACCAGCATGAGTGACAGTGGCTCTTTGACTATACGAAAATCGGCATAGCCATAACGCCAGGCCAAGACACTGAAAATAACCAATGCCCCATACAATAATGCCAGGGTAAATTTTTGCCGAAGTCTATGACAAAGGCAAACTAACCCATGAATAACGATCAGGTTGACCACAAAGCTCGGCAGCTCTTCAAGCACGCCAACCCCCTTGGATGAAAACAGCTACTTTTTAAAAATGCTTTTTCATAACTTTAGCCCAGCAAATGCCATTATGCTGGTTGTACTCACTACTTATATCCCTCGAAAGTTAACAGGTAACTCGCTACAATGCCGTCACAACTCGGTATTGATATTTAGTAGGGTTAACGCTTGTCATCTCAACAACCACCTCATGCAGAGCTTTCCTGGGATTCACAGGGGCTCCCTATCGCCACCACATTCGACGATGTTTATTTTTCAAAAACCAATGGCCTAGCAGAAACACGCTATGTATTTCTTGCCCACAACCAGTTAGCAGAACGCTGGCAAAATCTTCGAGACAATTTTTTTACTATTGCTGAAACAGGCTTTGGTACCAGTTTGAATTTTCTCTGTGCCTGGCAGCTTTGGCAGCAACATGCGCCAACAACAGCACAGCTGCATTATATTTCCTGTGAGCAATATCCATTAACCAGGCAAGACTTATTGCAGGCATTGGCTTTATGGCCTGAATTAGCGCCCTTTGCTAATGAATTGCTAACACAGTATCAGATATTGGGACCTGGCATTTATCGCTTCCAATTTGCTAACGGCAAAGTCTTACTTACCTTATTGATTGGGGATGCCAATGAGAGTCTTCCACAGTTGGATGGTTCTGTTAATGCCTGGTTTCTAGATGGTTTTGCCCCCGCCAAAAATCCTGCACTATGGCAGCCAAGCTTATTTCAAGCGATGGCTAATAAAAGCACTGTAGGATCTACCTTCAGTACTTTCACTGCTGCTGGGATCGTTCGCCGTGGTTTACAAGCGGCTGGTTTTACGGTCAGTAAAGTCAAAGGATTTGGTAGCAAGCGGGATATGCTGTGCGGTATTAAAGAAAATACCATCTCTTCTGGAACAACCACTAAAACCCCATGGTTTGATCGCCCCCAACCACTTCAGGCTGCTCAAGCCAAGCAAGCCCTAGTAGTCGGTGCAGGTTTAGCAGGAGCCTCCACAGCAGAAGCCTTGCGCCTGAGAGGCTTTAAGGTCACGGTGTTAGATCAGCAAACAGCTCCAGCTGAAGCCGCTTCAGGCAACCCTCAAGGTGTGCTTTATGCCAAGCTATCTGCTCACCTAACGCCATTAAACCAATTAGTTAACCAAGGCTATCGCTTTAGTTTGCAGTGGTTGAACAATATCCAACAGCAATTACCCCAACAGCCTTTTTGGTCTGCTTGCGGGGTGATTCAGCTGGCATTTAATGATAAAGAAGCCGAGCGTCAGCAGGCTATTATTAACAGCGGTTTATACCCTGAGAGCATGGTACAAGCTGCCACTGCTGCCATGCTTAGTCAGCTAGCAGGTACAGAAATAAAATACCCAGGGCTATTTTTTCCCGAAGCAGGCTGGGTATCACCCAAGCAATTATCCACCAGCCTCTTGCAGCAACCTGGCATTTGCTTTATACCACAGGCGGAAATTATTGATATTCAATGGCAAGCAGATGCGCAGCAGTGGTATTTAACTGACCACCAACAGCGTCAATGGCAAGCACCTGTAGTGGTCATTGCTGGAGGCACACTAAGCAATCAACTGAAAGCCAGTCGCTATTTAAAGCTAGCAGCCATTCGAGGCCAAACCAGCTACTTCCCTGTTAATGAAATCAGCCAGCAGCTGAATACCGTCATTTGTGGTGATGGTTACTTAGCACCAGCTTTTGCTGGTCAGCATTTAGTAGGTGCTACCTTCAACCACCATACAACAACTGTTGCACTAACCGCTGAAGACCATTTACTGAACTTAAACCGTTTACAACAGTTAGCCCCTAATTGCTATACTGCTTGCCAACAGCAACAGCCAACCGGGTTTACCACGGGAAGAGTTGGCTTTCGTTGTACAACACCTGACTTTTTACCTGTCATTGGTCCACTTGTTACAGAGCAAGCCTTTATTGAAACATACGGTGATTTGCGGAAGAATGCTCGACAACCCTTTACTCAACCAGCTCCTTACCAGCCAGGCTTATTTGTTACTACTGGGCATGGCTCAAGGGGGTTGATTTCTGCGCCACTTGCAGGGGAAATTCTTGCCTGTTATGTAACAGGTGAGCCTATGCCTGTGAGCCATGAGTTACTCGCCGCTCTTCACCCTAGTCGCTTTTTGGTGAAGGACTTAATTAAACGTAAGCGTTAAAACCAAAAAGAATACGGCTTATGAGGCATCAGGACTTTGTTCATAGTGACAATTATCCCACATCTTATTACGCTGCTAGTGCTAATCAGCAACCTGTTTACCCCCGTTTAAGCGAACATAAAACTGTTGATGTTTGCATTATTGGCGGAGGATTTACTGGTCTTGCTGCCGCTCTGGAATTAGCCGAACGCAATTATCGAGTGTGCTTGTTAGAAGCCCGTAAGGTCGGATGGGGGGCCTCGGGCCGAAACGGTGGTCAACTGATTAGAGGAATTGGACATAGTGCTGAGCCATTTCGCGCATTGATTGGCCAGGAAGGCATTGATGCAATTTGGCAAATGGGCATTGAAGCCGTAGAAATCGTTAAAGAGCGCGTTAATAAATACCAAATAGATTGCGACTTAACCTGGGGTTATTTTGATGCAGCGAATAAACCCAAATACCTTCGTCAACTCGCTGATTACTACCAAGCATCCACTCAACGCAATTACCCTTACCCATTAAAATGGATTAGCCAGACAGAACTCAGCACAGTAATTGGTACAAACTGTTATATCGGTGGACTAGTCGATATGGGCAGCGGCCATTTGCATCCATTAAATCTTTGTTTAGGAGAAGCCATTGCAGCCACCCAGCTTGGGGTTGAAATCTATGAAAAAAGCCCTGTCACCGCCATTGAGCCGGGGCTACACCCCACAGTAAAAACGCCCTATGGTCAGGTCAAAGCCAATGCTGTTGTGGTCGGCTGTAATGCCTACCTTGGCCAGCTAGTGCCACAGTTAGCAGGTAAAGTGCTTCCCGCAGGCAGCTATATCATTGCGACTGAGCCACTGACTGATAGCCTTGCTCAACAGTTATTACCTCAGAATATGGCTGTCAGTGACCAGCGAATAACTCTGGACTATTTTCGTCTATCTGCAGACAAACGGCTGTTATTTGGTGGTTTATGTCATTATTCTGGCCAGCACCCCAGCAATATTCATCATGCATTACGACCCAATATGCTTAAGGTTTTTCCACAACTGGCCAGTGTGAAGATTGATTATCAATGGGGAGGCAATATTGGCATTGGGGCGAATCGAATGCCCCAACTCGGAATACTTGATCAAAATATCTATTATGCTCAAGCCTACTCAGGTCATGGTTTGAATGCCACCCATATGATGGGACGGCTTATTGCTGAAGCATTGAGTGGTCAGTTAGAACGTTTTGATGTGTTTGCTAAAATCAAACACATCACGTTTCCTGGAGGTCCCTTATTAAGATCCCCCTTGTTAGCGTTAGGGATGCTGTATTACCGCTTAAAAGACTACTTTTAATTTAAATAAAGACTGATTGTTAAGTATGACTATTAAGCATGTTGCTTGGTTTTTAGTTGTCCATCATGTTGCCACTCACAACGCACTTTTAATTCTTCACCCGGTGAATGATAACTTTTCTCTGCATGCCAGCTAAAAGTATGGGTGCCAGCCAGCTCAGTTTCTAAATGTACGGTGGCAGAGTTCCAATACATTTGCTTTAAAATAGCTTCAAACTTTTTTATCCATTGCTCCCAGTCACACTCCACAGCACAATAAGATGCTCCAAAGTGGATAACTTGGGTTATATAAGTACCTTGCTCAGGCTGGCTGCCTGAAACAGCAAAAAAGTCACGAGACAAAAAAGGCCACTCATCCCCTCCAGGCAATGAATGAATAGTGCGTAAATTATGGTATCTACGTTTAAGCACTTCTGTCTCATTACCAAAAGGTAAGTCTTTTATACAACCATAAACTATTGACTCACGGTCCAAGTGATACTCCTTCCTGAAAAGACCGACAAATGCCGTATTGTAGCGCAAAAAAACCAATACTTAGGGACACTTGATAAATAACGTGAAAAATGTTGTTTATTTGAGTGTTCCGTCGTATTACTCAAGCATTACTGACGGTCTATTTATTTGTTCAGCGAGCGCTAATTGACAAATAGTTTCAGGTTTGATACTTCATTCCCTGAAGCAATAATTGTGTCGAACGCCTCAATCAACCTATACCCTTCCAACCTATACCCTTCGCTTTGGCTATATTAATTAGTTACTGCACCAAGTATTTTTTAGCTGTTTATAGGGTAAATTGGGGATTTGCAGTATGACTCAATTAACAGTAACTGATTCCCCTCCTAGGCTTCGATTATGCTACCAACTTTCTAGAGAAAGAAGCACCTAAGCAAGGGTTTGTTCACAGACTGGTGTTTTTTTGAAAAGAGTGAGACTTAATTACTCTAATTCAGCCAAACAACCATTGCCAAAAGCTGGGCTTATTTAACTCTTCTTCACATTGCTTTAGTTGATAGCGATACCGCTTAGCTTTTTTTTCAACACGCTTAGCCACCCCCATCAACCAGGGCTTACGTCGGTAGGTACGGCGCTGGTAACCACCCCACCCTTCATGATAATTAAGGTATTGATTGCGCGCATCAGATAATTTGACACCATTAATGCGTAGCGATTTATTGGTATACCAGCCAATAAAATCAACAGCATCAGCAAATTCATCCCGATCACCCCAGGCACCTATCTCTGTACGATAATCATCCCAAACACCATCTAGTGCCTGAGCATAACCATAGGCTGTTGAAATACGAGGCCCTGGAATAAATCCCCAATACCATCGCCGTGGCGGTCGTGCATTCGCCACATAGCTGGACTCATGATACATAATGGACATCATAACAGGGATCGGTGTTCCCCACCGCTGGGTACTCTTTTTAGCTTCGTGGTACCAGTCTTCTTTTTCTTGGAATATATTGCAAATATTATGAGGGTTTTCGGGTGGTGGAGCATGGGCACAGCCTGTCAAAAACAAACTGATCCCCACTATTAACCCCACCATGCGTTTACCCGAAGTTGTAGCGTAATGGCGCTTGATTAATTGCCAGCGACAACCAGGTAAACCAGAATTACGAATAAAGCTAACTTTCGCCAGAATGATACTGCTCCAACAATGCGATTAAGGCTTGCTCATTGAGTATATCAACACCTAAAGACTCCGCTTTTGCCAGTTTTGAGCCTGCTTTTTCGCCAGCAATAACGGCAGTTGTCTTATTTGACACTGAACCGGATACTTTTGCTCCCAGCGCTTGTAATTTTTGCTTAGCCTCATCACGAGACATTTGTGACAAGGTACCCGTTAATACATATGTATAGCCAGCTAATGGCTTTTCCTGAGCATGTTCTACTACAACTGTTGGCCATTGCACGCCATAGTCAATCAATCGCTTAATAACGGCCAAATTATGTGGCTCACTAAAAAATACGGCAATATGCTTCGCTACGATAGGCCCAACATCCGACACCTGTTGCAAGCTTTCCTGATCAGCCTGCTGCAACGCTGTTAGGTCACCAAAATAATTGGCCAACTGTTGTGCAGTTGCCTCTCCTACTTCACGAATACCCAGCGCATAAATAAACCGGGCCAATGTCGTCTGCTTAGCCTCAGCTAACGCATTAATTAAGTTTTCTGCTGACTTAGGCCCCATTCTTTCTAGTTTAGCCACCGCTTCTGCGGTTAGGTTAAATAAATCAGCCACATCGTTGATCAGATCCTGATCAACTAATTGTTCAACGAGCTTTTCACCTAATCCATCAATATCCATCGCTCGGCGGCTGGCAAAATGCTTAATGGCTTCTTTACGTTGTGCAGCACAAATTAAACCACCACTACAGCGTGCAACCGCCTCTCCTTCAACCCGTTCAATCTTTGATTCGCAAACAGGGCAGTGATCAGGCATCGAAACCGGCTGCGTATTAGCTAACCGTTTTTCAACAATAACTTTCACCACTTGAGGAATGACATCCCCTGCCCGACGAATAATCACAGTGTCACCCGCTCTTACATCCAGGCGAGCCACTTCATCCATATTATGTAGTGTGGCATTGGTGACTGTCACACCGCCGACAAACACAGGCTTCAAACGAGCAACAGGTGTGATTGCCCCTGTTCTTCCCACTTGAAACTCCACTTTTTCTAATACAGTACTTTCTTCCTGGGCAGGAAATTTATAGGCAATTGCCCAGCGAGGGGCCCGTGCTACAAAACCTAATTGTTGCTGCTGAGCAAGTGAGTTCACTTTATACACAATGCCATCAATTTCATACGGCAACTGTTCCCTTTTTTGCTCAAGCTGGGTGTAATAATCTTGGGCTTCAACGACACCAGTCACTACTTTAATTTCTGCATTCAGTTTAAATCCCCACTTACCCAGCAGAGCCAGTACTTCATTATGATTATCCGGCAGATCGCCACCTTCGATAATACCGACGCCATAACAGCACATTTCCAACGGGCGGTTAGCGGTAATACTTGAATCAAGCTGACGTAAACTACCTGCAGCTGCATTACGTGGGTTAACAAAGGTTTTTTCACCTTTTTCTGTCGCTATTGCATTTAAGGCTTCAAACCCCGCTTTGGGCATATAGACTTCACCACGTACTTCTATTCGGTCAGGTATTTGATCACTCATTAGTTGTAATGGTATAGAAGGTATGGTCCGAATATTTAGCGTAATATCTTCACCAGTATTGCCATCCCCTCGAGTTGCCGCTCTTACCAGCACTCCTCTTTCATAAAGCAGGCTGACAGCAATACCATCAAGCTTAGGTTCACAGGTGTACTCAATTGAAGTATCAGTTTTCAATCGGTCTTGAAGTCGTCGCTCAAAATCAGCTAATTCTTGTTCATTAAATGCATTATCCAATGACAACATGGGAAGTTCATGCACCACTTCATTAAACCCAGCCAGTGGGGCAGCACCCACTCGTTGCGTAGGTGATGAGGGAGTGACAAGTTCTGGGTATTGCCGTTCTAAGCTTTGTAATTCCCGTAGCAAGCGGTCATATTCGGCATCAGTGACAAGCGGATCATCTTTAACGTAATAGTAATAATTGTGCTCATTAATAGTCTTTCTTAACTGTTCAACTTGTTGTTTAACTGCACTTGATGCTGACATTTATTTCCCCAACAATCAGCTAAAAAACGTCAGGCCTGCAAAGCAGGCCTGATATCATAGAAGTTAGTATGAAAAAAAGAGTTTATTGAACGGACTGTTTTCTAACCAGGACACGACGTTCGTAGTCCATAATGCGCTGGCGACAGTGCTCTAGGGTTTGCTGTGTCATCACACTGTGCTGCTCATCTTTCAACTCACCTTGCAATGAGCGGGACAAATAGTAAGCCGCCATCGCCATTTCCTCAAAGGCTTTCATTGGCTCTGGAGGCCCAGGCAAACTCATGAATAAGCTTACTACTGATGTTTGCAACCGCTCCATAGAAGCTAAATCAAAGTAGCCTGGTTCTACGCCATTAGCTGCACTGAATAAAACACAACCATTACCATCAGGCTGTTCATGACGATGGAAAATTTGCATCTCACCAAACTTGAGACCATTTGCCAATAATGCATGCAGCAGCTCACTACCAACAAACCCTTCTTCAGTTTTTGCAACAACATTAATAATGATCACTTCCTCAGCAGCAGCCCGATTGGACTGATCCATCACTGTGGTAGCAGGCTCTTGTTTAACGGTTTTTACTGGCGCTCGTTTGGTGGTTTTCTGTTTACTGGTACTTTTATTGATAACACGAGCAGCCGTAGGCTTAGTCACAGGTGTTGTATAGTGATCAGTCTTATCAGCTATTAACACATCATCATCCACCTCAGCATCAGAAGTAATTATAGGCTTAGCCGTTGACGCTCTTTTATTTATTACTGAGTTATTACTAGCCCCTGATACCTTAGCTGTTTTATATTGCTGTAGTGGTGTCACTTTATCTGTTTTTTCTGCAGCCACTGGCGTATTGATCAGTGGTGGCTCTGGTGCCACGGTTTCTTCAGCCACGGTGGGCACTTCATCATCCAGTATCACTGGCTGACCTGCTTGAGCTATAACACGAGCTCCCCCGTTGGGTAACTCACTATTAAAATCATCAACGTCATTTTGTAACCCAGCTCCCATTCCTAAAGACAAATCTCTAGCACGACGCCGGTTAATTTTCATCCGACGATAACCATCAAATAAAATACCGGCTATCACAATCATGCCGATAATAATTAACGATTCTCGTAACCCGATATCCATTGTGTTTGTCAACCTTATTACTAATTAGGCTATCATAACCCTACTCAGCCACTTCTTGGCACAACCGTCAGATATTTTTGTGAAAGCTTTGATAAATAAACACTGCTAACACAAAACATTGAACCATCGACCTCCAGCTTATGAGCGGTTACAACAGACTTTAACTTGCGCTTGTTGTTTGCTATACGACAATTTACAGCAACAATCTAGAGCGGCAATGCTTCTTACGTCTTACAATAATTATGGTGCATATTTTTCAAGCCGTGCAATATTTAGCCGCTTTTTAGCCATAAATTTTTATCTAAGACTTACGCGCAACCTGTTTCCTATTCATTGCTTGATTCTAGTTTGCTGCCAGTGCAGCTGCTGCTTCTACATCAACGGCTACCAAACGAGATACACCAGGCTCTTGCATGGTTACCCCCATTAATTGGCTGGCAGCTTCCATCGCTATTTTATTATGGGTAATGTAAATAAATTGTACTGATTTAGACATTTCCGTCACCATGCGAGCATAGCGTCCCACATTAGCATCATCTAACGGTGCATCAACTTCATCCAACATACAAAATGGCGCAGGATTTAACTGGAAAATCGAAAACACTAACGCGATGGCTGTTAATGCTTTCTCACCACCTGACAGCAAATGAATCGTGCTGTTTTTCTTACCTGGAGGTCTGGCCATTATCGCCACACCCGTATCTAATAAATCCTCACCTGTTAGTTCTAAATAAGCACTTCCGCCGCCAAACACCTTCGGGAAAAGGGTTTGTAACCCATTATTGACCTTATCAAAAGTACTCTTAAACCGATTACGCGTTTCTTTATCAATTTTTCTGATGGCATCCTCAAGCGTATTTAATGCCTCTTGTAAATCGTCATTTTGGGCATCTAAATAACGTTTACGCTCCGACTGCACTTCATATTCTTCAATCGCTGCCAAGTTAATGGCACCCAGTCGCTGGATTTTATTAGCCAGTTTTTCCAGTGCTTCAGTCCAGATGGTTTCATCAGCATCGTCAGGAAGCTCAGCAATGACTTGCTCTAAATCAAACTGCTCTGCCTGTAGTTGTTCTTGCAAAGTATTTAATCTAACTGCTAAACCTTGCCACTCAATACGTTGCTGCTCTAATTCACCACGAATTTTAGTCGCTTGCTGTTCCGCACCACTACGTAGTTTTTCATATTGTCGTATTTCATGATCAACGGCTTCAAGCTCTCGACGAGCGTTGCCTAATTCATCTTCAACTTGAATTCGACGCTCTAATTGCGCTTCAAGTTCCATAGCCCATTCAGCTAGCGGTAATTCCGTTTGAGCAATAGTCTCTTTTATTTGGCTCTGCTGTTCAGCAAAACGTGACACCTGGCTGGTTAACCGGCTTAACCCCTGCTCAATTGACTGAAGCTGTGTTGTCAAAGACTGCTGACGTAACGCCAACTGGTGCGACTTATCTTTATCATAACGGGCCTGCTGACGTGCTTGATCAAGTGCCGCCCTAATTTCATCACGGCTAGCTAACAGCTGCTCACGCTGCCCTTCATCATCTGCCATTAAGTCCAACGCTTCTTGTAACAGCAATCGTGCTTCACCAATATTCTGCTGCTCTTGGTGCTGTTGAGAGGATAGCTCTTCTAGCTCCTGAAGCACCCTGCTGCGCCGTTCAAGCACCTGCTCTACCTTTACCTGCTTACCACTCAGAGCAGCTTTACACTCTCCCTGTTGTCGATTGAGTTCAGCCAGGGTTTTCTGAAGCTGCTCTCGCTGCTGTTCTGCAGCTCGATGCTGATCCTGCATTTCAGTCAGTTGCTGGTTGTGAGTAGCAATGGTGGTTTCCAGGTGATCAATGGAGTTTGCCAGACTTTCCAGCGCTTGCTTGCGCTTTAAGATGCCTGCCTGGGCATTGTCGCCTTTGGCCACTCTTAGCCAGTTTGGTCCTACCCAAATACCTTCCTGGCATACTACTGACTCATGGGCAGCCAGCTCATGGCGATGGGCCAGGGCTTCTGATAGGGTTTCAGCTAGGTAAATTCCTGATAGCAAAGGGGCTATATGGCTTTCATCATTCACTACCGACAACAAAGATGTTTTGCCATTGTGTGAGGTTGTAAGCTGCGAACTTTGCGGTTCAAGCAATGTTACGGAGCCCTCTTTAAGCATGGCCAGCTGATTGGCGGATGTATCCAGCTGATCCACGACTATTGCTTGCAAACAGTCACCCAGCACAGTTTCTAATGCTGTTTCCCAACCCGGTGTGACCGACAACTGCTCTGCCAGCCTGGTTTGCTCTGCTAGCCCAACGTCAGTGATCCAGCTATTGGCCTGGTCATTGTCTCCCATAGCAGCTTGTTGCAAGGCCTCTAAAGATGCAAAGCGCCCACGGGCCTGTTGTAGCTCACTGCGCAACTGGTCCAATGCTTCCGTTAATTGCTGCTCTTGTTGACGATAATGGTCAATTGACTGGGCAACCGTTTCTACTTGCCCAACTTGTGACTCTGCATTCAGCTCCAACTCTGATAGCTGTTCTTGCAGTAAAGCAATTTCTTCTTCCAAAGGCCCTGCTGAAAGCCCTAGTTGCTCTTCTTCCAAGCGATGAATCCGCTCATGAAGTCGCTTGAGTACTTGTTCTAAGTGTTGAATGCGGGACTGTTCAACTTCTGCTTTTCGTTTAGGCTCTGCTGATCGCTGGTTAAACTGGTCCCAATTGTTTTGCCAGTTTTGCATTGATTCTTCTGCTGTTTGTAACGCAATGGCAGACTCCTCTTCAGCAGCGCTAAGTAATTCCAGCTCAGGGGTTATTTCTGCTAGCTCTTCGGTTAATTGGGCTTGTAGCTGCTGATCATTAGCTAAATCTGCGTTAGCCTCTTGTAAGTTGCTTTCACTGGCCTGCAAGTCTTGCTGAAGCTCCGCCAACCTGGTCTTAGCATGTTGGATGCTTTGCTCTACCCGAGCAACCTCAGCACCAATGCTGTAATAACGGCCTTGGACCTCATTAAACTGATCAGTTAGAGAAATATGCTGCTCCCGCTGCTTTTCAATGGCGGAATCTTGCGATCGCTGGCCTGCAACTTCTGCTTCCAGCTTAACTTCCAGCTCACCAATTAATTGTTTTTTAGTTTCCACCTGCTGATGAATGGCCCGCCAGCGCAACCCTTGTAGTTGGGCTTTTTTCAACCGCTCTTCGTCTCTAAATGCTTTATATTTTTCGGCTGCTTGTGCTTGACGATGCAGGTGGTGTAGTTGACGCTCCAGTTCTTCACGTAGGTCAGTCAATCGCTCAAGGTTTTCAGTGGTACGGCGAATACGGTTTTCTGTTTCACGGCGGCGCTCTTTATATTTTGATATCCCCGCCGCTTCTTCAATAAAAACCCTTAACTCTTCAGGCTTTGATTCAATTAAATTAGAGATAATTCCCTGGCTGATAATGGCATAGCTCCGAGGCCCTAACCCCGTACCTAGGAAAATATCAGTAATGTCTTTACGCCGACATTTTGTACCATTTAGAAAATATTGGTTTTTACTATCGCGGGTGACTCGGCGCTTAACTGAAATTTCACTGTATTTGGCGTACTCTCCCACCAATGAGCCATCACTATTATCAAAAATCAACTCAACCGAGGCTTGCCCCACAGGTTTCCGTGCATTTGAGCCATTAAAGATAACATCGGTCATTGACTCGCCACGCAGGTTTTTAGCGGAACTTTCTCCCATTACCCAACGCACAGCATCGATGATATTTGATTTTCCACAACCATTAGGACCCACTACACCACACATATTACTGGGTAGGGGAACATTGGTGGGGTCAACAAAAGACTTAAAGCCTGCCAGTTTGATTGATTTAAGCCGCATGTAACATTAAATCTCAATAAACTTACTTTATAAGATGGCGGGACAATAATAAGACTAGTTGTAATTGTCTAAGCCTGCCGTATTAAAGGCACCCCAAAAGACCGCTTAATAGCACTTTTACTCAAGGATGCATGCACATAGGCTTAACAACTAACATTTTTAACAGGTAAGAGCTTGCTTAGAAAGCTTATTACTTACTAACAAATTACTTACTCACAAAACCACTCCACTAGGCTGCTATATAGGCTTTAAAAAGCATACAGCCCACATTCTGCTTATTTCACTTTAATCATACAGTGGCAGAACAAGGTGAGTGGTTTTAGTATGTAGAGTAACCGCTTTACCAATACAACTAACTACAGTCCCCAACTAAAGCAAGTTTACACAGGCAGTGAACTGAATGCACCTAGAAAGTTGTATAGATAGAAGTCAGTAGCATTATCAAAATAACGCTACTGTTCTCAATCAAAGGTAGAATCGATTAAAATTAGATCAATTTCATTTAATATTCACGACCTCCTACAACTTTCATTAGCATATCCCGGTGGTGTTTACCGTAGGCAGCAACAACTTGTCTGATTTGCTGTTGATCTCTTTGTTCAACTACCTGAATTAACGCCTTAAAAAAGCCTAAGCTTTTAACAATATGATCCTCATATTTGCTTGCGACTAAGAAATAGGTTCGATGGATAGCAGGCTGAACATTGGCTAAAATTTGTTCCAAGTAGGAATTATCAGCAATCGGTAGTGCTTGACGTAAAATATCAAAGCTTACCTCAATGTAACGCTCAATATTGCGTTGCTCAGCTAATAGCTCAAGCTCTTTTAACGTTGCCTTGAACGGTTTCAGCTGAACTTCAGCCTGCCAATTCTCAGCCACTTTCAAAGCAAGAAATGAATACAACTCCACCACCATTTCATATAGGCTTTGCACTCTATGCTCAGTTAATTCAGTGACCATTGCACCACGACGGGGCAAAATATCAATTAAATGCTTGCGTTGTAATATCAGCAAGGCTTCTCGAACAGAACCACGGCTTACTCCTAACTCGCTTGCTACCTTTAATTCCTGAATCCTTTCCTTAGCAAGTAGCTCTCCTTTAATAATTTTACTTGCTAAGTGTTGTGCAATTTGTTCAGAAAGACTATCAGATGCTTTAAAGACCATTACTGATTCCAGTTATGTAATTTATTATTTCATTATTCACACAAAGATACATAATAATTATTGAAAGCTAAACAGTCATCATATAAGTACAATTATTTTTCTATTTATACGACAAAAACTGTACAAAAAGCTACACTTTTCGATTGAAAATT
Source organism: Spartinivicinus marinus (assembly GCF_026309355.1). Taxonomy (NCBI): domain Bacteria; kingdom Pseudomonadati; phylum Pseudomonadota; class Gammaproteobacteria; order Oceanospirillales; family Zooshikellaceae; genus Spartinivicinus; species Spartinivicinus marinus. Next base: position 5,004,351 of record NZ_JAPJZK010000001.1, on the reverse strand, counting down.
TTATTGTTAGACAGGTAGAAATAAAAAAGACTGTATTTTTACAGCCTTTTCAATGTTTACAACATGATATTCAGAACATCATATAGCTAAAACGAGTTGTTTTATAATCTTAATTTCTAAGCTTTTAGTCTAATATTTAGGAACTACTGGCAATTGCTCAAAGAAACTACTGAAGGATATTTTTTATAGGCAAGAGGGGGAGGTACGCTATGTTGTCAGCCACATGAATAATTGACAACACAGCATCGTGAAATACTAACTACTGCTTTTAGAGATGGCTAAACGTACAACCCCTTTATGATTCACTTTAATATTTTGCTTGCTGACTACATAGTCACTTTGAGTAGCATCTCCTGAAATAGAGATTTTAGCAATCACATCAACCATCTGATATTGAGACAATTTATTTCCAGCTATCATGACTTTTGAGTCATTAAGTTTTACCAAAGCAGGTAGTTCACTAATCTGGAGTGGTACAACTGCAACAGGCATTCTCATGCTAGCGTGCTTAGCTAACACATAAACCTTCGCCTGCTTAGGCAACTGTTGTAGTAATGTTTCATCCAATTCCACTAAAACACTGATTTCTGCATCAGCGAGTTTTTCTCCATCAACTTGTTTAGACGCAGGCTTATCTGCCTCTTGTGGTTTTGATGGAGCACTTTCTGTACTCGCCAATTGTTGTGCTTTTGCTATTCCCTGCTGTAACGCAGTGGCTGTTGCATGATCAGGGCGAGTAGCTAACACTTGTTGCCAATAATGAATTGCCTGTTGGTAATCCCCTGACTCAAATGCCGCAATTCCCATAATGCCAAGCGCCGTGGGTTGGTTCGGCTGAATAGTCAATGCTTGCTGAGCAAGCGTTGTGACTTCTTGAGTGATTTTATTATTTTGCCTTAAGTATTTAACCTGCGCTAACTGCGCAATGACTGATGGGTCATCCGGAGCTTGTACTTTTAATACTGTAAAAGCCTGCTCTGCCTTTCCCAACTGATTCATTGCCATATAAGTACGGGCCAATAAATAATGCACTTGTGGTTGGTTAGGATAGTCAGCAGCTAATGTTTCCAGTGAATTAACCAACTCTTTGCCACTGGCATTATCCCAGTCAATTGCTTTTAGCTCTTGGGTAAATGCCAATTGCTGACTTCCACCCAATAATAAATAAAGGCCAATTGCAGCCACAGGCAAGCTACCCCCTGCCAACCAAGTTATTGTGCTCAACCGGGTTGACTTTACCTGTTGATAATCGGCCAGTAAGCGTTTTCCTAAGGCATTTTTTTGCTCTTCATAGTCCAGGCTATCTAGCTGGCCATCCGCATGAGCAGAGTCTAGCTCGGCTAATTGTTGCTGGTAACGAGCAACCTGCTCAGCTTGCTGTTGTTGGCTGGCTTCATTTAATCGCCTGTTAAGACGGGGAATTGGTAATAATATAAACAACACAGCAATGATTAAAAATACTGCTGCAGTAACCCAAAATAACATCATGACTTCGGTTCTTCATGCTGGTGAATAATAGCTTCAATTTGCTGCTGCTCAGCTTCCGATAATGAAGCTGAAGCGGGAGCAGTAGATGACTGCCCCTTCCTAATTAATCGATAAAAAATCCCTGCCCCCACTACTAACAAAATAAATGGCCCTATCCACAATAACCAGGTTTTCTTACTAAAGGCAGGTCGATATAAAACAAATTCTCCGTAACGAGCTACCATAAAGTCAGCAATGGCTTGGTTTGACTGTCCAGCTAGCAACTGTCGGTATATTTCTTCACGAAGATCTTTCGCAATGGGCGCATTGGAATCAGCAATATTCTGGTTTTGACATTTAGGGCAGCGAAGCTCATCCGTTAACTGTTTAAACCGCTGGCGTTGCTCTTCAGTTTGAAATGGATAAGTATCAATAGCAGCCCAACTAACTGACAACCACCCCACAGTGCTCACCAGCAAAATCAGCAGTGGCTTTAAACACGCTTTCATATTCATTGCTAACGACATCCCACTAGCCTGCATCCTGTTGTACTGTTCCTGCCGTATTCATTTTTAAGGCATCGTATTTTGGTTTAATTTTAGTCAGCCAAACCTGTTCATCTACCACACCAACATGCTTATAACGAATAACCCCTTCCCTATCGATTAAGTAGGTTTCAGGTGCACCATAAACACCTAAATCCAATCCAAGCCGTCCTTTCTCATCAAACACACTAAACACATAAGGGTTCTTTAGCTTAGTTAGCCATTGCTGAGCAGCCGCACGATCATCCTTATAATTAACACCGATAATTTTCACCCCTTGCTGGGCCAGCTTGAGTAAATAGGGATGCTCTACCTGACAAGAAGGACACCAGGTCGCCCATACATTAACCAGTGCAACTTCTCCTAATAATGCCTGTTTACCAACATTAGTTTCAGCAGACTGCACAGTAGGAAGTGAGAATGCTGGAAATGGCTTATTCAGTAATGCGGATGTCAGGCTGTCATCTTTGTCATAAATACCTTGATAAAGAAAACCTACTAACGCAATAAACAACAGTAAGGGAATAAATAACTTAAGCCGTGCCATCAGCAACCACCTCAGCCTTGACTACGTGGGAATTCGTTTGTTTTGCAGTCAATCGCAGGCGATAACGTTTATCAAGCGCCGCCAGCACGCCGCCTAGAGCCATCAATAAAGCACCCAACCAAATCAACCGAACAAATGCTTTAAAGTGTACTCTTACTGCCCAGGCACCACTTTCATCAAGCGGTTCACCTAGTGCTACATACAAATCACGGAATAAACCTGGATCAATTGCGGCTTCGGTCATAACATTTTGCTGCACCGGATAACGGCGCTTTTCAGGCTTTAATGATGCAACCACCTGCTCATCTTTGGTTACAACCAACTGGCCCTGTTGGGCAACATAGTTTGGCCCTTGTTTTTCTTGAATCCCTTTAAATAAAAACTGATAACCAGCCAAGTTAACGGAATCCCCAGGTGCTAGCTTTATATCCCGCTCAATACTGTAAAAACTGGTCAATACCGCCCCCGCTATAGTGACCGCAAAGCCAATATGCGCAAACCACATACCATAGTAATGCCTCGGTAGCCGACGTAAGCCAGAGATAAAAGACGACTGATTTCGGGTTTTATAATAAAGCTGTTTGACTGAAGCGAGACATATCCAGGCCACGAGCGAAACAGCCAACCAAGCAGGTAATAACCAGCCATCACCGTAACTGAAGCAAAATACAACACCTAAAATCACACTGACCAAGCCAATATACCGCAGTTGTTGCCATAAAAAGCTTGCCTTAGACTGCTTCCAGTTGGCCCAAATGCCAATTCCCAAACAAATAGCCAGAGGAGCCATAAATACCGAAAACATTAAGTCAAAATAGGGTTTACCTATAGAAATACTGTTATCCCCTAAGGCTTTTGCAATCAGTGGGTATAGGGTACCAATTAAAATCATGGCAGTAGCCACTGATAGAAATATATTATTTAGCAACAATAATGCTTCTTTAGACTGCCAGCTAAATCGCTGCTGACTGGCCACTGCTGGTGCGCGAAAGGCATACAAAGTAAACGAGCCACCAATTACAATCAGCAATAACACTAAAATAAAGACACCACGGGAAGGATCACTGGCAAACGAGTGAACTGAAGTTAATACGCCAGAACGAACTAAGAAGGCTCCTAACAGACTCAAGGAAAAAGAAAAAATCGCTAAAAAAACGGTCCAGCTTTTAAAAACGCCTCGTTTTTCTGTCACAGCCAATGAGTGCATTAATGCCGTTCCCACCAACCAGGGCATAAATGAAGCATTTTCCACAGGGTCCCAGAACCACCAGCCTCCCCAGCCAAGCTCGTAGTATGCCCACCAGCTACCTAGTGCAATACCAACGGTTAAAAACGCCCAGGCAACAGCTGTCCAAGGTCGAGACCAACGGGCCCAAGTAGCATCTAAACGTCCTTCCAACAATGCGGTAATAGCAAAGGCAAATACCACAGAAAAGCCTACATAGCCCACATATAACAAAGGTGGATGAATGATTAAGCCAAAGTCTTGCAGCAAAGGATTCAGATCACGCCCATCCGCTGGGGTATTGGGTAATAAGCGCTCAAAGGGGTTTGAGGTAATCACCAAAAACAGTAAAAACCCAACTGAGCACCAGCCTAAAATAGCTAACACCCTTGCTGTTACTCGCTCAGGCAGATGGTTACTGGCTAGCGCTACCGCAAAAGTCCAGCAGGCCATAATAAGGCACCAGAGTAGGAACGAGCCTTCATGGGCACCCCATACAGCACTGAATTTATAAGGTGTTGGCAGCAGTGTATTAGAGTTTTGGGCAACATAGGCAACAGAAAAGTCATCCACTAAAAAGGCATAAGCTAAGCAGCCAAAACTGAGTGCTAGGAAGACCAGCTGGCCAGTTGCCAGGGGCTTAGCCAGCCCCATCATGATGTGGTCTTTACAGTAGCTGCCCATTAGTGGCACAACAGCGAGTAATACAGCCAAACACAAAGCAATTATTAATGCCAGGTGGCCAAGTTCTGGAATCATGCTATTTTTTCTCCAGCTGACACAAGGTTATTTATCTGTCCCATCATTGTGCAGATGCCTGGGTGTTACGACCAGGATGCCCAGCCTTTTCAAGTGCTTCCTGTACTTCTGGCGGCATATAGTTTTCATCATGTTTAGCCAATACCTCATCAGCTTCTACAACCTGATTAGCTGACAATTTGCCTAAGGCAATGATTCCTTGCCCTTCGCGGAACAGGTCCGGCAAAATACCTTCATAGCGAACAACTGCCGTGGCTTGTTGATCGGTAATGGTAAACTCCACCTTTAAACTCTGAGGATCACGCTTGACTGATCCCGGTACAACTAAGCCACCCACTCGAATTTTCTGATCCAGCTTGGCTTCACCTGCCTGCAACTGCTGGGGAGAGTAGAAATAGTTGACGTTTTCTTGCAGAGCAAACAGTGCTAACCCCACAGCCAAGCTAACACCAAGCACAATGAATATCACCACCAACAGCCGTTGCTTACGTACTGGATTCATGACTGACCTACCTCTTCCCGGCGGATACTTCGTAAGGTGTCTTTAATCAGCTGCTTACGCTTTAACCATGGGCTCAAAACGTTGTACAAAACCACCATCAGGCCAATCGCATAACTGACCCACACATAGGGACCATGCCCCCCCATTAACCAAAACTGCTGCCATGACTCAAAATACATAAAACACACCTATTGAAACCGCTTCATCCAAAGCCGCACCCATTGTGTGCGCCGTTCTCGCCATAGAATTTCATTGCGTAGCCGGTATAAAAAGACCACCAGAAAAAAGCAATAAAACCCCGCAATACATATCAGCAATGGCACTAACATTTCGGGTGCCATGCTAGGCTTTTCGGTGAGTTTTAAAGTGGCAGGTTGATGTAGCGTATTCCACCACTCCACGGAGTATTTGATAATCGGGATATTAACCAGCCCAACCAACGCCAGCACTGCACACGCTTTGGCTGCAGTTTGAACATTATCAATGGCGTTTTCTAAGGCAATAAAACCTAAATAAAGAAATAATAAAATCAGCATTGAGGTAAGTCGGGCATCCCACTCCCACCAGGTACCCCAGGTAGGTTTGCCCCAAATAGCACCTGTGAGTAAAGCAAGGATGGTGAAAGAAGCACCAATGGGGGCACAACATTTAGCTGCCATATCGGCCAGTTTCATTTTCCAAATTAAACCTACTGCCCCTGCAATTGCCATCGTGACGTAGCAGGCTTGGGCGAGAAAAGCACTGGGTACATGAATAAAAATAATGCGGTAGCTATTACCTTGCTGGTAATCAGGTGGTGCAAACGCTAGCCCCCATACAACCCCTGTCGTTAGCAAGCCAATGGATACCCAGACCAACCAGGGTAGCCATTTACCACTTTTCTCAAAAAACCACTTAGGAGAGCCTAAGCGGTGAAACCAGGTCCACTTCATGAGTAAACAATCAATACCAGTTATTCAGAAACACTTATTCGCAACCCTGCTGCAATGGCAAAAGGTGCCAGAGTAATGCCTAACACTAACAATACAGCCAGCCACAATAGCTGACCTTCATAGGGTAACGCTTGGGTAGCAGCAATCACAGCACCCGAGCCAAAGATCAATACCGGAATATTCAGCGGCAACACCAGTAATGACAATAATACCCCACCTTTTTTCAAGCCAACAGTTAAGGCTGCACCAATAGCGCCAATTAAACTTAATAAAGGTGTACCTAATAGTAAACTAGCCAACAGTGGCCACCAGGCAGTATCAGGCAGGTGCAGCATTAACGCCAAAATCGGGGTGAATAGTAGTAGAAGCGCTCCACTCACCAACCAATGGACCAGCACTTTCGCTAGTGCCAGCCAAAATAAGGGCACAGGGGATAACACTAATAGATTTAGCGAACCATCATCATAGTCATGTTTAAACAGCTGATCCAAAGACAACATCACTGCTAACAAAGCGGCTACCCAAATCACTCCTGGTGCAATCAAGGCAAGCATTTTTCGCTCAGGGGTAATGCCCAGCGGAAACAAAGACGCTACCAGTAAGAAAAAAATCAGTGGATTAACTATTTCTGCCCGACGACGAAACGCGAGCAACAAATCCCGCTTTACTATCAATTGAAATGCACTTAACAAACCCACAATTGTCTCCTAGTGAGCCTGATAATCAAGCAGTGATAGATGATGAAGTTGGTGGTAATCAAGGTTCAGTTGATGGTGAGTGGTTAAAATAATAGCTTTGCCCGCTTTGGCTTTTTCCAGCAACAATTGTTCAAGTTCTGCCACACCTGTTTTATCGATAGCCGTAAAGGGTTCGTCTAAAATCCACAGGGGTTGAGTGGCTAATTGCAAGCGTGCCAGAGCAACTCGCCGCAACTGACCAGCAGATAGATGGTGACAAAGTACATCTTCATAGCCAGTTAAACCAACCTGAGCCAACGCCTCCATTACTGCCTGACTGGATACATCACCATACATTCCCAAATACCAGGATAGGTTTTCAATCGGTGTCAAATGGGCCTTAACTCCAACCTGGTGTCCCGTATACAACAGTGACTGCTGAAAGCTTGCCCGTAGCATTTGAATAGGTGTGCCTTGCCATAACACCTCACCCGTTTGGGGCATCAGTAAGCCGGCCAGAATACGCAGTAAAGTGGTTTTACCAGAACCGTTAGGGCCTTCCACCTGCCAGATTTCGCCTGGGTTAACCTGGAAGCTTAACTGTTGAAACAACCAGCGATCATCTCGTTCACACGCCAATTGTTGCACATTGAGAAAGTCTGACACCAAAACCCCTTCACTGCACTGAGCTTATTCGATCAGGCCACGTTAAATTGCAGTAGCCTCCACTGGTGGGGCATTATACGCATCAGAACCATTTGACCCAAGTGATAACAAGAGTTTCATTTTACTTAGCTTGCACTAATAAGCACTTTTATTGATATCCCGCAAAAGCCACTCTCACATCCAGAAGTAATCAATCAGTAAAAAATAAGCTATAGCTTTAAGATAAAGTTAAATATTGGCACTAAAAGGACAACGGATTGGCTGATTTAATCCCTGGTAAGCCAGTGGAACCTACTGCAGCTCCCAAACCAACAAGTAACGTAACAGCTGGCACCAATTTGCAGGGGGCTACCACCACTAACAACCCTCAACAAACCCTTGTGGTTAATCAGGTTCTCACTTCTGTTCCTGCCAACCAGAAGAGTCAATTGTTACAGTTAGATCAAAATGGTCACTATGTTATTGAAGCTAAAGATCAGGCAGGAAAATCCTGGTGGTTTCGCAGTAACACGCCTTGGCCAAATAATAGTATTTTACACGTTAGTTTACCCAAATCAGGTAACCAGTTGACATTGTTGCGGGAGGTAACACTACCGAGCCCTCAACAACAATTACAAAACCTTAGCCGTATACTAGAAGCTAACCCGCAGCCATCTGGCCGACAAGGGCAAGTGCTGAATAGTTTACCTACCCCTCACCTTAGAACATCAATACCCTTAGGTGAAGGCGGTAATCGGTTATTGCCTGTTCTACTAGGTCAAAACAACCAAGTATTTTGGCTCAACACAGATCAACCCATTTTGCCTGGCCACATCGTTAATCTATATCGCACTCACCAATGCATTCACTTGCAAAGCCTACCCTACCAGCAAAGTCAGTGGTTAACTCTCAACCAGTCATTGCAACAAACAGTGGCCCATAGCCTACCGGTTCATCAGGTACTCAAGCAGCTGGCACAAACCATTCGACACAATCAGCAACATCCCAATAACCTACCAAAAATATTCAGTGACTTTGTTAGCCAATTACCGACGATCAAGCAATTAACCACACCCAAAGAACTGAGCCAGTGGCTAAAAAATAGTGGCTTATTTTTCGAACAAAAAATAGCTAATCAACCCGCAGTCGCTCAGCAATCAATAAAAGAGTCTCAAGATCTGAAAGGCCTATTACTCCAATTAGTCAAGTTGCTAAGCAAAACCAGCCAGCCACTCTCTTCCCCTGGCACAGCTCGGCAGTCCCCATGGGCACAGTTATATAAGGCTATGCCACAGCCACTTAATCACCAGTTTCCCTGGCTTACAGCCGCTGTCACCAAGCCAAATACACAACTAGAATTAGTGCAGCTGTTAAAACAGGCTGTTTACCGTTTACAAAGCAACCAGCTAATATCTTTGCAACCAACTCTAGCAACACCAACTGCTGATGCCCCAGTTATTCAGCAATGGCAATTGGAAATTCCTCTGTTTATACAAAACCAGTGGCACAGTATTCAATTAGAACTACAAAAACAAAATGACCAAACCAACTCATCATCAACAGAAGAACAAGAAATTCTCTGGCAATTTCAACTCAGTTTTGACATCCCTCCTATTGGACCGTTATATGCCAGAGTCAAATTACGCGGTAATAAAGCAAGTGCCTCTTTTTGGGCTGAGCAACAAGCCACTTATCAGGTAATTAATCAGCATATCGAAGATCTACAACAAGCGTTAACCAAGCGGGGAATACAAGTTGAGACACTGACGTGCCAGCAAGGCACTCCCGCCAGACAAAATACGTTTATTGAACAACATTTAATTGATATTAAAACCTAATGGATAACACACAACAAACAGCAGTTGCTTTATTTTATGATGGTGAAGCAGCGCCTAAAGTAACGGCTAAAGGATCAGACGAAATTGCCGAAGCGATAATTGCTATCGCTACTGAATGTGAAGTGCCTTTATATCAAAATAAAGAGCTAGTCCATTTACTGGCTGGATTAGAATTAGGAGAAGAAATACCTGAACTTTTGTATTTTACCATCGCTGAAATTATTGCTTTTGCTTATAAACTTCAAGGAAAATACCCTAAGGGTTGGCAGGATACTACTGAGAATAATCAACAGGAAGTCAATAAACAGGAAGATAGTCAACAGAAAAACAGCCAACAAAATAATAGCAATCAGCTACCTCATTTGCCTGACCCTGATGAGTGAGGGGAAGGTCTATGTACCAAAGCAACTAACTCTGCTTCTGCTTTCGATAACCCACAAGCATCCATGATTTCTTCTACCGACGCTCCCATTGCACATAATTTATTTGCTTGTGTATATGACAACTGCCCAGCATCACGCTGCTCAAGAATTTCTTGTTGATCGATAGTTTTTGTCAGTTTGGTTTCTACCTGCTGCAAACGCTGTCCTACCCCAATAGCCCCTGCACCCACGGCCTTGATATCCTGTTGTAACTGCTGAATCGTAAGCTGCTGTTTATTTATTATTTTTTTTTGTTGCCAACAATAAATCACTGCGGTGATGGCAAAGATACAACTGCTAAAAGCAACCAAATAAGCCCCGGCTATTTCACTCATACATTCACTGTCAGGGCCGATTATTTTATCTTTACATCTCTCCGATGTCGGCCCACTCACCTTCTGACATTAATTTATCTAGCTCAACAAGAATTAATAGTTCATTATTTTTATTACAAACACCTTGAATAAACTTAGCGGTTTCTTCATTGCCGACATTAGGTGCCGTTTCAATTTCTGACTGTCTTAAATAAACCACTTCTGCCACACTATCAACCAAAATCCCTACTACTTGTTTTTCCGCTTCAATAATGACAATCCGGGTGTTATCTGTTACTTCAGCCGGTTGCAAACCAAACCGCTGACGAGTATCAATAACAGTGACTACATTTCCCCTCAAATTAATAATACCCAGCACATAAGTGGGCGCACCAGGTACAGGAGCAATTTCGGTATAACGTAATACTTCTTGCACTTGCATTACATTAATACCGTAGGTTTCATCATCTAAACGAAAGGTTACCCACTGTAGAATGGGGTCTTCCGAGCTTTGACTTTGTGTAGTATGTGTTGCCATAAACTGCTCTCTTCCAACATAATTCCCCGGTTTGCATCTTTAACTATAATATAGGGCTATCAAAATGCTTACTTTTTGGCAACATGCCCATCATCTTTGCTATCAGCAGCTTCTGAATTATTAGATGAGCGGTTCAGACTCGCTTGTTCATCAAATAGTTTTGCCAGTTTTGCTATATCCAGTAAAGCACACATCTCATCAATCACAATGCCAGCCAACCAAGGCCGTTGAGTTTTCTTAGTACGCCATCTCACCGCATCAGGACTGATTCTAACTGCATGGGCCAGATCATGTACCGCTATCCCCCAACGTGTTTTATCAACACTAATAATATAGTGATAGTTATCCTTAGCTTGGGTCTTGTAACGTTCTGGCATCACCCACCAGGCGGTATCGACAACAGAAAGCGACTGATCATGGTGTTTATAGAGCCCTAAAACCCAGTCTGGCTGCCCAGCCACTTGAGTAACTGAGTCATTAAAGAGATAAACACCCCCTAAACACACAAGTGGGACTGCTAACGTGAGTCCTGCCACATTGAATAACAGGCATTCAAAAGGATTTTCAGCCCAATCAGGCCTTCCCTGATCAACGGCTGTGACTGGCGGTGCCGATTGAGCCTTAGCAATAATCAGTTCAGCCAGAGAGGCCTTTTGCAGCTTTTGTAAGTCAGTAACGGTATCTAGCTCAGGGGCTGCTATTGTCTGTTGTAGTGCTTCAACTGGAGGGGTTAATACTTGTTGAGGGAATAATACCTCAGGAAGTAGACGGGTAGTTGTAGCAGCTGTTGACTGCTGCGACGATGATGCCTGTGGTTGAGTCATTAACGCTTCCTGCTTTACTGAACTTGCATCTGCTGTCAAGCTTCCATTACTTGGCTGCGTGTGTTGTGTTGATAATGGCTTGTCCAAAGCTGGCTCTGCTATACCATGGTTGTCATGCAACAGGTCACTCAAATAATCTTCCAACGCATCATTTACTGATTGATTAGGTCCTTCTAAAGGCTTCATAAGCTAACTCACCGCCTTTGATATCACCTTGGCTTGCAGGTTTAATAAATCTTTTAGTAAGTGCTGATAGGCTTTTACCCCACGAGAGTGGTTATCCAACTCATGAATGGTAACCCCCTGCTCACTGGCATCGCGAAACTTAGTATCTACCGGAATATAAGACTGCCAGACTTGTTCAGAGTAGTTAGCCCGCAGTGCTCTTAAAGCAGCAATACTGGCATGGGTACGTCGGTCAAAGAGGGTAGGTACAATCAAATAAGGGAGTTGCTTTTTTCTAGAGTGATTAATCATATCCAAGGTATGCATCATCCTCTCTAACCCCTTGATAGCTAAAAACTCGGTCTGAACTGGAATCAACAGTCGTTCACTGGCAGCCAAGGCATTAACCATTAGTACACCTAACTGAGGAGGCGTATCAAGTAATACAAAGTCAAAATGCTCCCATAAATGAGCCAGTGCTTTTGATAGTACCAGCCCATATCCCCCTTCTCCGGCGAGCTTTCGTTCTAACGTAGCAATAGCCGTCGTGGCAGGCAAAAAATTGACATTAGGGTGACTGGTTTCTAACACTAGTTGACCAGGCAGATTTTCTGGCACATTACCCTGATGTTGAAATAAGTCGAATACACTATGCTCAAGGTGGTCAGGGTCATACTTAAAATAACAAGTCAAAGACGCATGGGGATCTAAATCAACCAACAGAACTTTTTTATTTACACTACCCAGCAAGCCCCCAAGTGTGACAACTGTGGTGGTTTTACCTACTCCACCCTTTTGATTAGATACTGCCCAAACTCTCACTATTCACTCCCATGCCAATTGAATTCCCACTCAATTACAACAAGTCTAAATGGCAAAAGACGCAAGGATTAAGCCAAGCAATCATTATTATTACAGTATAGCTATTGTTTTAAGCAGAAGGTTTAAGAGTATAGTCAGGGCCTGGCAGGATTATTACGCCCTCCTGCCGTATTAACACTATTTCGAACATCCAGATTTTTCGAAATGACTAATATCACTCGGCGATTTTGACGCCGCCCCTCTGGGGTATCGTTGGTTGTAATAGGCTGAAACTGGCCATACCCCACTGCAGCCATTCGCCTAGGATCTACCCCATAACTAGCCAATAGCCTGACCACTGCCGCCGCCCTTGCAGCAGAGAGCTCCCAGTTGGTCGGAAATTGATTAGTATTAATTGGCCTATTATCGGTAAAACCTTCTATATGCAGTGGGTTTTGATAGTTTTTCAATATATCTGCCACCTGTTTTATAATATCAAAGGCTGCATTAGAAGGTATCGAGTCACCACTGAGAAATAATAAATTGCTTTTTAATTCAATTTCTACCCACAATTCATTGCCCGTAATGGTTAATAAATCTTTACTGATTAAGTCTGAAAATGTTTCACTGAACTGGCTTTCTAACTGCGCCAAAGTGTCATCTTGAGGTTGCTCAGTTTTACTGTCATCCAAGGTCATATCAAATGCATCTGGCACTTGAATAATATCCACTGGTTTATCAGGAAAACGCTGGGTAATATCACCTATTTGGATGGGTTTTAGGGATCGATCTGGCTCACTAAAAACCCCTACTAAGGTTTCTGATAAAATACGGTACTTGCCTTCATTCACTGAAGAAATTGAATACATTACTACAAAAAAAGCAAATAATAAGGTAATAAAGTCGGCATAGGAAACTAACCACCGCTCATGATTTTCATGCTCTTCTCGCATTCGTCGTCTTGGCATAAATCAGTTGGTAAATCCTTGCAGTTTTAGTTCAATTGCACGAGGATTTTCACCATCAGCAATCGATAATATTCCTTCTATCATCATTTCCCGATAAAGGGATTGGCGATGAATACAAAACTTTAACTTGTTTGCAGCGGGTAATAAAAACAAATTAGCAAAGGCTACACCATAAATTGTAGCAACAAATGCTGTGGCAATACCGGCACCTAATTGCGAAGGATCTGCCAGATTCCCCATCACATGAATTAACCCCATTACCGCCCCAATAATACCAATAGTCGGAGAATACCCGCCCATACTTTCAAACACCTTGGCTGCCTGCATATCACGGGTTTCAACCGCATATAAATCTACTTCCATGACATTTCTCAACACTTCCGGCTCACTGCCATCTACCAATAGTTGCAACCCCTTTTTAGCAAAGACATCCATCTCGGAATCAGCAATTGCCTCTAGCCCAAGCAACCCTTCCTTACGCGCGGTCATACTCCAATTAACGACTTTGCTGATACCTTCTTGAATTTCAAACTGTGGTGGAATAAATATCCACAAAAACATTCGCAGTGCCCGTTTAAAACTCACTGCTGAAGTTTGAATACAGGCAGCCCCGAGGGTACCACCAAATACAATTAGTGCAGCTGGGCCATTAATTAATGCGCTTGCATGTCCCCCTTCCAGGTAATTGCCGCCTATAATGGCTAAAACAGCGAGGATAACCCCCACCACACTTAACACATCCATATATGAATGCTGTATCCTTGTTTATTGTATGAATATAATACAAGTGCTTAATATAATAGGTATTTAAATGTAGATATTGAGTTTTACTTCCCTGTTAACGTTAATTGATCAAAATGCTCTGCAGCAGTAGGTATACTCTTGAGTTATGCTCTTGCTTCAATAATTGATATCTTAGATGGCTTCTACTAATCGTTGGCTGAGGCTCTCCAAGCCAACCACTTCATCCGCTAAATTGGCATTAATGATGGCCATTGGCATCCCAAAAATAACACAACTTTCCCGGTCTTGGGCCCACACCTTTGAGCCTTTGGCTTTAAGCATTCGCGCCCCTTCCCTGCCATCGGCTCCCATCCCAGTTAACACCACAGCTAATACTTTATCGCCAAAGGCTTTGGCAGCAGAGCCAAAGGTCACATCTACACAAGGCTTATAATTTAACCGCTCATCACCAGCCAGTACCCGAACCGTTCCTCCACCTCGGCTATCAACCATCAGTTGTTTACCGCCAGGGGCTAACAAGGCTACCCCTGGTTTCAATTGATCACCATCTTCGGCCTCTTTTACATTTATTTGACATAGCCGATGAAGCCGTTCAGCAAAGGCTTTAGTAAAAGTACCCGGCATATGTTGAATCAGTAAAATAGGCGCAGGAAAATTACCAGGCAACGCGGTTAATACTTTTTGTAAAGCAACGGGGCCACCAGTGGAAGTACCAATAGCCACCAGTTTATGGCGAGCACTGCCACGATTAAAAGTAACCACTTTACCTGCAACTGCTTCGTTTGAGGCTAGGTCATGAATGATTTTTTTGGGTTTTGCGGCCGTCGGTGGTGGTGGGGCTGATGTCTTTGGCGCAGCGGGAGCCGCCGGAGCGGGAGAAGCCGCAGGTTCAGCAACGATGCTTTTACCTTGAATATGACTACGAGCGACCGCTTTTACGCGGTCACAAAGGGTTTTTCTTAATTCAGCACTATTTCTGGAAATATCTTCAAAGTTTTTTGGTAAATAATCCACAGCACCTGCTTCCAATGCATCTAACGTAACTCGAGCCCCTTCATGAGTTAATGAGGAAAACATCAATACAGGAGTCGGATGAGTTTCCATGATTTTAACAAGCGCGGTAATACCATCCATGACCGGCATTTCATAATCCATCGTAATGACATCAGGCTTTAATTCGAGATTTTTATCGACCGCTTCTCTGCCATTATCTGCAGTACCCACCACCTGGATTTGTGGGTCTGTTTTTAAAATTTCGCTGACCCGGCGACGGAAAAAACCTGAGTCATCAACAATTAGCACTCTAATGGCCACCCAGTCGCTCCTGTTTGTTAGCTAACAAAGTCAATACCATGTTTATGCATACTCTTTCAGTAAGCTAGGCACATCCAAAATTAATGCAATTCGCCCATCGCCTGTAATGGTGGCACCCGCCATCCCAGGCGTGCCTTGCAAGGTCTGTCCCAGGGGTTTAATGACCACTTCTTCCTGCCCAATGAGTTGATCGACGACAAACCCCACTCGTTGTGTACCTACAGATACCACGACTACATGAGCTTCTGTCTTCGTAACATCACTTTCATCAAATCGTCTGCCATTAATTAACCAACGCTTTAAGTGGAACAGTGGCAATGCTTTTTCTCTGACAATCACCACTTCCTGTCCATCTACCACATTAGTTTTCGATAAATCCAGATGAAAAATTTCATTCACACTGACTAGAGGTAAAGCAAATGCTTGGTTTTCCAGCATTACCATTAAGGTTGGCATAATTGCCAATGTTAATGGCACTTTAATAATAAGCTTAGAGCCTTCTCCTTTTACTGAGTCAATATTAATGGTGCCATTTAATTGAGAGATTTTATTTTTTACGACATCCATGCCCACCCCACGGCCAGAAATATCAGTAATTTCAGTTTTAGTTGAAAAACCGGGGGCAAAAATTAAGTTATAACACTCGTTATCCGATAGCCGATCCGCTGCATCCTGTTCATAAATCCCGCGAGAAACAGCAATTCCTCTTAATTTATCAGGGTCCATACCTGCACCGTCATCCGCAATGGATAGTAAAATATGATCGCCCTCTTGCTGGGCTGATAATACGACGGTGCCTTTGCGTGATTTACCTGCTTTTTCACGATCCTCTGGCGATTCAATACCATGATCAACCGCATTTCTGACCAAATGCACTAAAGGGTCAGCTAACGCTTCAACTAGGTTTTTATCTAGGTCGGTTTCTTCACCTTCAAGCTCTAAATTAATTTCTTTTTTCAAGCTTCTAGCCAAATCCCTTACTACCCGAGGAAACCGGCCAAATACTTTCTTGATCGGTTGCATCCGGGTTTTCATCACTGATAACTGAAGGTCACCTGTGACTACATCCAGGTTGGCAACGGCCTTTGATAGCACCTCATCGCCACTTTTGTTACCCAACCTGACCAATCGATTCCTGACTAACACCAGCTCACCGACCATGTTCATGATGTCATCAAGTCGCGCAGTATCCACCCGAACGGTTGCTTCTGCTGCCGGTGCTTCTTTGGCTGGCGCGGGTTTGCCGCCACCACCCGCTGGTTGACGGGCTTCGGCTGCCGCAGGCGGTTTAGGTGGACTGGCTGGAGGTGCTGCTGCCGGTGGCTCTCGTTTGACTGGCGCCGCAGTAGCGGCTGGTTGTGCTGGTGGAGGGGAAGCTGCCGCAGGCTTAGTAGGTGCAGCAGGAGGGCTCCCTTGTAGTTCATCTAGCAGGCTTTCAAACTCAGCTTCCGTTATCAAGTCGCTTCCTGTTTTGGCTGCGGCAGCTGCTGGAGCGCCTGCAGGGGCAGCAGGTGTAGTCGCAGCGGGTGGAGCCTCCGCTGTTTCAGCTGGAGTAGTAGCCTGGCCAACTGGAGCACTCCCGCCATGCAACTCATTCAACAGGGCCTCAAACTCATCTTCTGTAATTTCATCACTACCACTGGGTGGCGCTGCAGCCGAAGTAGTGGCTGGTGCAGGTTCAGCTGCTTTAGCGGGAGGTTCAGGCGGTGTTGCTGCGTCACTACTGACAGGACCACTGCCATGTAATTGGTCCAACAGCGCTTCAAACTCATCCTCAGTAATTTCATCACCACCAGCGGCGGTTGGCGCTGCCGCTTTAACCTCTGATGATTCATCTGCCACTGCATCTAACAGCTTTTCAAACTCTGCATCAGTGATATCCCCCCCTCCTTCAGTGCCAGCATTCGCAGTCGGTTGCTGGGGTGTGGTGGAGGCTGGCTCTGGTTCAGTAGGTGCAGGTTCCGGCGGTGCAGCTGCTTCTGCGGCAGGTGCAGCCCCTTCAGGCTGGGCTAAGTCAGCCAGAGCCTTTAATAACTCAGGATCAGCAGGTGTTGGCTCAACCCGGTCACGTACCTGGCTGAACATTTCATTAATGGTATCGAGTGCTTGCAACACCACATCCATTAATTCAGTCGAGACCTTCCGCTGCCCGTTACGCAGCATATCAAAAACGTTTTCAGCCACATGACAGCAGTCAACAAGACTATTTAATTGAAGAAACCCTGCTCCTCCTTTAACGGTGTGGAATCCCCGGAAAATAGCATTTAATAAATCCATATCATCGGGGCTATTTTCCAGGTCAACGAGCTGTTCAGAAAGCAGCTCTAAGATTTCTCCGGCTTCGACTAAAAAATCCTGCAGGATGTCTTCATCAGCCTCGAAACTCATGAGACAGCTCCCCTAAAACCCCAAACTAGAAAGCAAATCATCAACATCATCTTGGCCTGACACTACATCGACCCGTTCCTCTGCTTTGATTTGTGGACCTTCAGCAGCGATAGAATCTTCTTCAGTTACTGTTATTTCATGTTCAATACCAGTCAGTTTATCTACCTGACCCGCCATCCTGACGAGGTCAACTAAACTGTCTTCTACCTGCTGAACAAGCTCAACGACTCTTTTAATAACCTGACCAGTTAAGTCCTGATAATTTTGTGCAACTAAAATTTCAGTTAAGTTGCTATGGACTTGATTAACTTGTTTTTCACTGCGATCTAAAAACTCATCCATCTGTTTATAAAGCTTTCTAAATTCATCAGGGTTCATTTGTCGCTTGCGAATTTTTGACCACTCATCTCGTAAGCTATGAGCATCAGACTTTAATTCACCGACTATCGGCATACAGTT
The DNA here is from genome assembly GCF_026309355.1 of Spartinivicinus marinus. Classification (NCBI taxonomy): domain Bacteria; kingdom Pseudomonadati; phylum Pseudomonadota; class Gammaproteobacteria; order Oceanospirillales; family Zooshikellaceae; genus Spartinivicinus; species Spartinivicinus marinus. The sequence goes on along the minus strand of NZ_JAPJZK010000001.1, from coordinate 4,986,277 downwards.
ATCCACCAAATCCATGGTGGTATTTGCCGCACTTTCAGTCATCTTTGTGACATATTCCAAACGATCAGAAGCGTCCACCATATCTGACATATTTTCTTGATCGCCACCTGCCAGCCCCGCTTCAACATGAAAGTTTCGAATCGACTCATGTAATGCCCGGGTTAGTCTGCCTACCTCTTTATATAAGCTTTTATCCCTAACCTCGTTAATTTCCTGAATGACTTCTATGGCATCTTTTAAATTGCCTTTTTCCAGATGCTCCACCATTTTTTGAGCCTGCTCTTTCAGGCTCGTTTCAAATTCAGTGGGTGCCTGGTCTTTTAATTTATCAAGCAGCGACATATATACCTCTTAACCACCTGCTTCAACACGCTCGAAAATCTTTTCGATTTTCTCCTTCAACACCGCAGCAGTAAAAGGTTTTACTACATAGCCATTCACACCGGCCTGAGCAGCTTCAATAATCTGATCGCGCTTGGCTTCAGCAGTTACCATTAAAACAGGAAGTGCATTTAGTTTTGGGTCTGCCCTTACAGCTTTGAGTAAGTCAATACCTGTCATACCCGGCATATTCCAGTCGGTCACCAGAAAATCAAAGCCACCACTTTGCAACATAGGTAGTGCAGTTTGCCCGTCATCAGCTTCTGACGTATTAGTGAAACCTAAGTCACGTAACAAGTTTTTTATAATCCGTCTCATCGTAGAGAAATCATCTACGATCAGAATTTTCATATTTTTGTCCAAAGCGACCTCCATCAAGCCACATTGATGTTTGTGCTGAACATCTAACTTACTAGTCTAGTAGGTCATTAAGAGGGTGCCAGTCTATTCAACTGCCCAGTCTTGCAGACGTGCTCGAAGCCGAGCAGCAGCTTGACTGTGAAGCTGACTTACACGTGACTCACTCACCCCCAATACCATGCCAATTTCCTTGAGGTTAAGCTCTTCGTCATAATAGAGTGAGAGCAATAACTGCTCTCGTTCCGGTAGCGTGGCAATGGCTTTAGCCAGTGCTTTTTTAAATTGCTCAGTTTGATGCTTGGTTGGCGGCGATGATTGTTGTTGATCCGCTAACCAAGAGTGCCTTCCATCTTGGCTACTCAGTAATTCTTCAAAGCTAAATAACCGGCTTGAAGCTGTATCACTTAACAGCTGATGGTATTCAGTTAAGCTCAATCCTAATTCTTCTGCAATTTCTCCATCTTTTGCGTCGCGTCCAAGTCTCGCTTCAAGCCCACTGATTGCTTCTGTAATCCGCCGACTATTTCGATGTACCGAGCGAGGTACCCAATCCCCTTTGCGAATTTCATCAAGCATAGCGCCGCGAATGCGAATACCCGCATAGGTTTCAAAGGTGGCACCTTTGCTCCCATCATACTTTTTAGCAGCCTCTAATAGGCCTATCATGCCTGCTTGTAATAAATCATCTAATTGCACCTGAGATGGCAGCCGGGCAGCTAAATGATGGGCAATTCGTTTCACTAAACCAGTATATTGTTCAATTAATTGCTGGTTAAATTGCTGTCCTGACTTAGAATACAAACCGGCTTCATTCGACACCATAAAATTGCCTATTACCTTCCTACTTCACCAGCAACCAGGTTTTCAATAAAAAATTCTAAATGACCTCGCGGTGATGACGGGAGAGGAAAGGCATCGACTTTTTGTGCTAGTGCTCGAATTGCCACAGCAGCTTTAGAACGGGGGTAGATATCAATAACAGCACGTTGCCGCATAACAGCCTTTCGTACAGCCTCATCCTGCGGGATAGCACCCAAATATTGCAGTGCCACTTCTAAAAATCGATCAGTTACATTGGCTAGTTTATTATATATATTATGGCCTTCCTGCTGAGTTCTCACCATATTAGCCACGACTCGAAACCGCAATAAACCATAATCACGGTGCAATAATTTAATCAAAGCGTAAGCATCAGTAATTGAGGTAGGCTCATCAGTAACAACAATAATTAATTCTTGCGCCGCTCGAACAAAACTAATGACCGTATCGGAAATACCCGCTGCGGTATCGATGATTAGCATGTCCAATTGGTTACTGAGCTCGCTGAAGGCTGAAATCATTCCCGCATGTTCCTGGGGACTCAGCTCAGTCATTTTCTGAGTGCCGGAAGAAGCAGGAATAATTCGAACACCACCCGGGCCTTGTAAAATAATATCTCTTAAATCACAGCGCCCAGCCAATACATCTGCCATATTCCGAGTCGGGGATAAGCCCAATAAAATATCTACATTTGCCAACCCTAAATCAGCATCTAGCAGCATCACCCGCCGCCCCAGTTCCGCCAATGCTATGCTCAAATTTACTGCTAGATTTGTTTTACCTACTCCCCCTTTTGCTCCGGTCACTGCCACTACTTGTACTGGATGTTTGATCATATGCGGAATAATCCTGGTTATATCCTTAATGAATAGCTCATCGCATCAACCTCCTAAAACTCATTCATTGCCACCATACTCTTCAACTGAGTACAGATAATAAGGAGCACGCTATATGGAGGTACTCCCCTTAGCGCCTTATTTATTATTCTCATCCCCTTTTCATTGGGCACAGGGTTATTAACCAACATTGGCTTGCATAGGAGGTGTTACAGCTACAGGATTGGCCTGCATATAAGCTGACATTAGCTCATTTTCTGCTAACTCAGCATGTTGGCTGAGGGCCACCGCACGACTAATCAATTGATAAGCTCGTGCTTGGTGAATATCATCCGGAATCCGCTGGCCATCAGTGACATAAGAAACCGCAAGGTGTTTATCCATTAGCAGCTCAATTGCTTCCCCCAGCCTGGAAGCCTCATCCAGTTTAGTTAACACCCCCCCTACCAACCGAGTTTGACTATATATGTTATAAGCCACTTGCAGCACTTGTTGCTGGCTGGTTGTCGCTAAAACCAGCAAGCTTCGCACCATTGGCCTCACCTGATTCAATATAGATAATTGTAGCTGCAATTTGGGATCTTGGTGATTAAGCCCCGCCGTATCAATTAAGACCAACGATTTTTTCTGAAAGCTATCTAACACGGCTTGTAATTGCTGGCCATCTCCCACCACTTTAACGGGTACATTTAATATTTTACCCAAGGTTTTAATTTGGTCCGTGGCACCAATTCGAAAGGTGTCCATGGTGACTAATGCCAGTTTATCGGTACCGTGTTTTAATGCATAACGGGTAGCAAGTTTACCAATAGTCGTCGTTTTCCCTGCGCCAGTAGGACCGACACAAGCAAAAATCCCCCCTTGATCAACAATATCTTTAGAGGTAATAGGTAATTTCTTCACCAGATTGGCCAATACATGTCGCCAAGCATCAAGGCCTTGTTGTTGTAGAGGTAAATTCGCTAGTAACTGTTGACAATAATGGCCACTAAAACCTATCGCCTGTAATTTTTTCCAAAGCTGTGCCTTAGCCGGATTTTGCTTACAGTATTTTAACCAGCCCAACTGCCCTAACTGTTGTTCTAGTAATGCCCGCATCCCACTGACTTCATTTTGCAATGCACTAAATTGATGATCAGTGACATTAGGTTGTACAACAGATGTTACTGTCGTATCCATTTTATCAGCTGACTTTACGCCAGACGTTGCCCGCAGCTGTAAATTCACATCGGTTGTTGTAGCACTGCCCTGCTGAGCACGATTAATCACCTGCTTCGCTTGGTTAATTGCCACACGCAGCTGTTGTTTTTCCTCATTTAATAAAGGTTCAGGTGTCACAGGACCTGGTGGCCTGGTTGGCTGGGGTAATTCTAAAGTCGCTAATACCTCAACCCCCCCCGCCACTTTTTGTTGATTTAAAATCGTTGCATCAAGCCCTAGATCATTTTTCACCAGCCGCATGGCTTGTCGCATATCCGCTGCAAAATAACGTTTTATTGTCATGCCACTTAACCCCTGCGCACTCAACGGCCAAAACACTACAACTTAAGTCTTTTGGCGCAACGTTCCACGTAAGTTGTTTAGACTCACCATGTAGCCTTACCTTAACCAGCCTTATTGCTGGCTAATTATGTTACTGGCCGACGGTTGCTTCTATTGTGACCTGCTTGTTATCAGGTACTTCCTGGTAAGAAAGCACATGTAAATTCGGCACACCAAACCGGGCAAATCGAGCTAAAAACGGCCTGATCAGTGCTGCCACCAATAATATGGCAGGTTTTCCGGCTAGCTCTTGCCGCTGACAAGCTTCAGCCAAAGACTGCTGTAACTGCTCTGCCATACCCGGTTCTAACACAACTGAGTCAATCGTTGCAGCACCAGACTGTTTCGCTTGTTGTACAGACTGCAGCAACATCTGTTCCAACTGAGGTGCTAAAGTAACGACCGGAATTTGCAGGTCAGTACCCACCAACCCTTGGACGATAGATCGAGATAAAGCCTCTCTGGCAGCGGCGGTGAGTGTGGCAGGATCTTGACTGATCATTGCAGCTTCCGCCAAAGCTTCGGCAATGGTTCGAATATCTCTAACTGGGACTTTTTCCAGTAATAAATTCTGCAGCACTTTTAGTAATAAACTGATGGATAATTTATTGGGTACTAAATCTTCAGCCAGCTTCGGCGACTGCTTGGCTAATAAGTCCAACATCTGTTGTACTTCTTCATGACCAATCAACTCATGGGCATGTTTATGGATAATCTGATTTAAATGTGTAGCAACCACGGTGGATGCATCCACTACGGTATAGCCCAAGGTTTGGGCTTGCTCCTTTAAGTTTGACTCAATCCAAATGGCATCCAAACCAAACGCAGGGTCCTTGGCTTCAATCCCTTGTAATGAGCCAAAAACTTGACCAGGGTTAATTGCCAAGTCACGATCTGGGTGTACTTCTGCCTCACTGATTGTCACCCCCATTAACGTTATACGATAGGCGTTGGGTAATAAATCCAGGTTGTCACGAATATGCACCGAAGGCATCAAAAACCCCAGCTCTTGAGACAATTTTTTTCTGACCCCTTTAATTCGGCTCAACAACTCTCCTCCCTGCGTCTTATCCACAAGAGGAATTAGCCGATAACCAACTTCTAAACCAATCATATCGACCGGGGTAACATCATCCCAACCTAACTCTTTTACCTCCGGTGCTGCTGCAGATACCCCTGCTGATTCTGCTGTTTCCTGACCTGGTGCAGCAGGCAATTGCCCTTCTCCTGTTGTTTTCACTTTTGGCTGAGCCCGACGATGAATCAAGAAAGCCCCACCTGCGGCTAATAAGCCCAACCCCAAAAAAGCCAAATGAGGCATTCCTGGGATAGATCCCATCACTATTAAAATGGCTGCAGCCACACCCAACGCCTTAGGTGTAGCAAACATTTGTTGAATAACTTGGTGGCCCATATCTTTCGCATCAGACACCCTAGTCACAATAATGGCAGCTGCTGTTGATAGTAATAAGGAAGGAATTTGCGCGACTAACCCATCGCCAATCGTTAGTAATGAATAATTCTGCATGGCCACAGGAAAAGATAAATCATGCTGAATCATCCCAATACTCAAACCACCAATAATATTTATAAATAAAATTAAAAGCCCTGCAACTGCATCACCCCGAACAAACTTACTGGCACCATCCATTGAACCATAAAAATCAGCCTCCTGACCCACTTCTGTCCGCCGTGTACGGGCTTCATCCTGATTAATCAGGCCCGCATTTAAATCAGCATCAATGGCCATTTGTTTACCTGGCATCGCATCCAGGGTGAACCTTGCACTGACTTCAGATATACGGCCCGCCCCTTTAGTGACTACCACGAAATTAATGATCATTAAAATGGCAAACACCACCAAACCAACCACATAATTCCCCCCAATCACCACCTCGCCGAACGCTTGAATCACCTTCCCTGCAGCATCGCCACCTTCATGACCACGGAGTAACACTACGCGGGTTGAAGCAACATTTAATGCTAAACGTAATAAAGTGGCGACTAATAAAATGGTAGGAAAAACAGCGAAATCTAAGGGGCGCAGAGTATAAACACTGACTAACAAAACGACTAACGATAAAGTGATATTAAAGGTAAAGAGCACATCCAGTATAAAAGGAGGAACTGGCAACGTCATCATCGCCAGCAGCGCTAACAGCAGCAGTGGCACCCCAAAACTACCTCGACCTATCCCCTTAATACCTTCAACAACTGCTGCTTTGTCCATGGAGTTGCTCTTACCCTTCGTTGTGCATCTTTTATCCTGCTACTGCCAAATTTCTTACAGCAGTGGCAGATGATGCAAAAAGCTTTCCGCAACAAAAAACAGCCATACCAAATAGCACCCTTACAGTATTTTTTACATCAGCGGCTCCGTTTATTAGCCGGTATTTAATTAGGCTTGATTTATACCAATGAAACAGCAATTAAAATGTAAATTTTTATTGCCAAATTTGAATTTAGTGTAATATGCTGAACTAGTCTCAACGGTTATCGACATAAAAAATTAATCACAAGCATAATAAAATAATAATATAAATGTAATCTTTTTGCTCACATGGATAGGAGTACTTATGAAAAGAAGGGACTTTATTAAAGCTGCTGGTGTCGCAGGATTAATGCCTAGCATCGCACTTTCAGAAAATACAGCTATTGATAATTCTTTTTTTCCTAACTCTATAATGGATGGCAGCTTACAGCCTTCTTCTGGTTCATTAGATGTTATTGCTGGTACTTTACCCTACGACATCTATGGACATATATTTATCGCCGAAGGGATTCCACTGGAAAAGAATCACTTTACACCTAATAGCAAAGGGGCCTTAACACGGGTTGACTTTACCAATAGTGGTGCCAGCTTTGCTCGTAATATGATTAATACTCCATCAGCTATCATGCAAAATCATGTAGATAGTTTTTTAGATAAATTCTATCTGCTAGGCGGCACTATTTACTTTAGCCCTAATTTAGGTTTTATGAATTATTGTAATACCGCACCTATTTACATGGGAGATAACCGATTCGCCTTAAATTATGAAGGTGGCATTCCTTACGAGTTTGATGGTTCAACACTTGATTTAATTACCCCTATTGGTGAAGTTAGCGATTGGAAGTCCAGCCTTCCTCCCATTGCAGAAGCATTTGCGCCAGATAAGTGGTTATTTCCACAAATACGTACCACTGCTCACCCCTATTTTGACTTTAAAACAGGTGAGTGTTATACCATGAATTACGGTGGGAATATGGGCACAACTGGTACTCGCCATGGCTTTGTCAGATTGATTAAGTGGGATAGAGAAAGTCGTTTCAATAGCTGGACGATTGTTAACCGGGAAGGAAATAATATCTATATTTCTACCACCTCTCACTCACTTGGTGTCACTCGCAATCATATTATTATTTTCGAAACAGCATCACGAGTAGAAAACACTCGTGTACTAGGCACAAAAATTATTACCCCTCAAGAGCATAAAACGCCTATTTGGGTTATTCGAAAATCTGACCTATACGAGAGCAATAGTAAAGTTGTTGCCGACACTATTATCCTAGATTTCGATACCTCAGATATTATGTGTAATTATGATGATTATGATGATGAGCTGACTTTTTATGGTCATTATTTAGGTGCAATGGATAAATCTGAACCACAGTTTTATTATGAGAAGCTATTTTTTGGAGGCAGAGTTCTAGAGGATATTTCTGGCTATCCCGTAGCTCCAGTCGATGTAGGAGGTCTTGTTAGAGCAAGAGTCAAAGTAAACTATGATTCCATAAAAGAAATCACGTCTGGGTATAAAGTCATACGAGACGAAAAACTGTTGTGGGATATGAATGTTCCTGCTTATAAAGGTCAGTATCAGTTTCCTGATGAGTTTAAACATATTTATTGGGTTGCTATCGGTTATCGCCCAGAACATGTAGTTACAAGGGTCGCTAAAGCTTACCAAAATTACCCAAACCGTTTATATACCAATGAAACGCTACCCACTGAAATGAACCCATCCGCACTGGTGCATATGGATTGTCAGCAAATGTCTATTACTGATGAGTTTAGTTTCCCAAATGACTGTGTTATGCAAACAGCTCAGTTTTTACCAAGAAGAGGATCATTTGATCAGGATGATGGCTATATTATTACTCCTGTTGTGAGAAAATACCCCACCAACGGCTTGACCAATGGCAAAGAATACTGGTTATTTGATGGCAAGAATTTAGCACAAGGCCCTATCTGTATATTAGCCAGCCAGCAGCTTAACTTCGCTACGACTAATCATGCATTATGGGTAGACAGTATTGGTCCTCGTCCAGCTAATGCCTATAAAGCAGATATAGCTGGTTACTTCAAAGAAAAGCTACCGTCTCACTCTCGCCAAGTCCAACAAGCCATCAAAAGCCATGTTTTACCTCGATTTAGTTAGGGCTAGTCATAAGCCAGTATGAATAATTAATTAGTGAAGGATGCACACTACCACCACACAAGGAGACTAAGTGTGAAACAAAGAATCACCGCTTTTATCTCAGTTATTTTGATAGCGATTGCTTCAACAGTCGCTTTTGCTTGGTTTGAAAGCAATCAAGAAACCTTAACCAATTACCAGAATACCTTTGAGTGTAAGCCCGGGATTATTTACGACCCTCGATCGATTGAAGAAGTGCAAACGATTGTGCGACAAGCGATAACAGAAAATAGAACCGTTATGACGGGTAACCGTAAATTTGCCAGCCAAATTGATGCCGCTTGCACCAAAGATGGAGAAATCCAAATCACCTTAAAAAACATGGATAAAGTCGTTCAGTTTGATGCGGAAAATAAAACCATAACCGTACAAGCAGGCATGCGCTTTAATAAACTAAATGATTTTTTGCGTGAACAGGCTTTGGCTGTCAACATGGTCACAGAGCTTGGTACCTTCACTATAGGCGGTATGTTAGGCAGTGGCACCCATGGCTCAACGCTACATAAACAAAGTAACATGATTGCTGATTATGTTACTGAGTTAAAAATTGTTGATGGATTAGGAGAAGTCAGAGTATTAACCGGTGAATCCCTCAATGCCGCCAGAGTGAATTTAGGCGTATTAGGCGTTGTTGTCGAAGTCACTATTCAATTGGAACCCGCTTTCAAAGTCAAAGCCGATGTTAAAGGCCATAAAAGCGATAAAGGCTTAGAAGATAAAATATTAACCATTGCCCAACAAAACTATTCTACCAATATTGCTTGGTTTCCGGGATTAGGTCGTTATACCGTTACCACCTATAATCCAGTTCCCTTGGAAACACCCGGTAATGCTTATAATGCCCAGGCTGATGTATCAGACTTTCAGGAATATATGTATGGGTTATTGTTTAATGCCCTTCATGAGTTTCCTGGTTCCAGTCTACAGTGTTTAGCAGCCACTGTTCGCTATAACAGCAGAGCCAGTTCCTACTACCGAGATATTGATACAGGCAAAAAACTGAAAAACCCTATCGGACACTCTGATCGTATGCAGTACTTTCAATGTAAAAAACCTGATCAGTGTATTTGGGACCGGTTACCTATTGCTTTACAAGAAGTCACCATTCCTCTTGAGCAGCTCCCTAACTGGATTAAAGATGTCAAACAAATTATCGCCAAACATCCACGCACTTGCTTTCCTCTAAATGGTATTTACTTCCGCTTTTCAAAAGCGTCCCCTAGTTATTTAGGCATGAATGCTGGCCGTGATTCAGCTTATATAAGTACTGAATATACACTACGCAAAAAAGGAGAAGCGGTACCTAAAAATTATTTTGTTAATTTAGAAATTGAGCAAATGTCACTGCGTAAATATCAAGCTAGACCACATTGGGGTAAAAACTCCATTGCCATTTTTGAAGACATGCCATCTCGTTATCCTAAATGGGATGAGTTTGTTGCCTTTAAACAGCAAATTGATCCTAATAATATTTTTACCAATCCATTCTGGGAGCGTGTCAGTAACCAAGACCCTTTAGCCAACTATTTAAACCCAGGTTGTAACGCCAGTGGAGAATGCTATTGCCAAACTGACGAGCATTGCCAAGCTGGGGCTCAGTGTGTGCCAGGCAAACATTTTACTGACGCCAAAATTTGTATGTAAAACACTATAGGCTAACTTTAACTAATACATATGCTTTATCTGTTTTAGTTAAAGTTCTCCTTCACTTCTTCAGCGCCTTGGCCCAAGGCGCTTCTTCAAAGTGATAGTTATGGCAAAGCAGACAGTTTTCACCCACCCTTTCTTCTTTATGACAACTAACACAAGGCTGTTTAGTGACAGGTGAAAACAGCCAACTTGATGATTCTTGTTGTTCTTCAGTTTCACTAGTTTCTTCGCTATTAATACCCAACTGTTGCTGTGTTGATGCTGTGTTAGCTGCTGAACGGGTATGACAGTTTAGGCACACGGTTTCTGGTTGGCCTACCAGGTGAGGTTGATGTTTAAATTTAAAGGTGGGCATCGGTGGTTTTGGTTGATACTGCCATACAATTTTTTTATCTTGTATTTGGTGGCACAGTAAACACCCTGTATTGGCATCTTCTGAAGATAACTCACCTTTTTCCAATTGCTTTTCAATACGCTTAATTTCACTCACTCGTGCATGGTGATTAACAGACACAACCACAGAACCTTTTCGGGTTAATTGCCAATTTCCCATTGTTCCCCATTGCTGGTCAGGTTTAAGGGCTTTTCGCTGGGCTTTTTTTGGCTTATCTGTTGGGCTAGCTTGTGCTTTTAACAGGCTGGGAAACCACTGTTCTTGTAAATTAGTCAGCAATGGCATTACTGCTTTGCAATCATGCAACAACAGGCGTACAGCATCGGCCTCCTTAAATAACCCCTCTGCCATTAGCTTACCTTGCACCTTCAGTAATTTAGCTTCCTGTAAATTATCTTGTAAAATATCTTGAACCAGTTGTTTATAGCCCTTTGCAAGCTGCTGTTGAAAAAACTGGGTTGCTTTTTTTGACTTATCCGTAGGCTTTTCAGGTACACCATATTCAGCCAGTAATGCTAACATTGCAGCAGAAAGCCTTTTATTACCACGCTGTTTGGGCCACTCACCAATATCAGGCGTTTTTGTCGCTACACGGGGTAAGGCAAGCAAAACTACAGGTTTTTCGATCGTTTCTTCATGGCAGCTTAAGCACTGTTGATCAAATTTGGGAAATACAGGCTCAGCTTTACTACCATGACATTGTTGACATTGAAACACCTTCCCCTGCTCTGAAAATACGCCCTGATGGCGATCATGGTTAAACTGAATACCGGTATCTCGTGCCAAAGAGAAGTCACTATGCTGCTTAGCAAAATCTTGCTGAGACTTTAAATGACAACTGTCGCATTCCGTATCCGATAGTTTTGTTAGTTCTCCAGCAGTCCCTTGGTGCTCGGTGTGGCAGTTAAAACAGCCCAATGGTTTGCGGCTGGTTAATTCAGATAAATGTCGGTCAGCCTGTTGTTGTTCAATATTTTTCGGCAACAGCGTACGAATGGCTTGCTCATCTAAGCCATGGGCAACTACACCCTTTTGATGCTTGTGTTGATGACAGCTCATACACCCTTGGCTTTGTTGAGCCAAGGTCAGAGGTTGCATAGTGTGCCATAGCCAGGACATCACAGGGTCATTTGCTCTAACATGACAACTAATACACTGATCTTGTTGACTTCCATGCTGACTACTCAGTGCACCTGGAAACAGCAGTTGCTGCCGCCAAGGAGTATGAGTCAAAATGATAAACAACCCCAATAACACAACCAGAAAAAGCACAAATGCCAAACGACTACGTTTTAACCGGGTGATGGCTCCCTCTTGGCTGGGCCTGACATAGCGGCTTTGCCAGTGGGCTAACGGTTGAATACGTTCTCCTTTCATATCAACCTAAACCCCAGAAAAGCTATGAATCACCATTACGTGAGCCAAAACAAAAATAAATAATGCGTAAGCAAGAGGAATGTGTAAAAACAGCCATCGCCGCAGTAATCCCTGTATGGCGTACTGTTTATCAAGCTCAATTTTACGAAATACCAATATTCTTAGCTCCGTTACTGCAGGTAGCTCATCTTCTACTAGATAACGCTGTAACCCCTCAAACTTCAGAGCCCAGCGGCTACGCACCTGGCCACTGTTAAACACATGAAGCCAGAAATTGGCTGCCCCCAGCAAAAAATTTTGCAGGTTGCGGTTGTAAAATTTTACTAAAGTATCTGTGTGATGCTCGGCCGCTGCCTGTAAAGCCAGATCTTCTGCCTGCTGACGCAGCTGTTGATAATATTCTGGCATTTTTTCATACAATAACCGTTCCCCCAGCCAGGTCATCCTCGGTGGCATAGTCCGTGATAAATAAAGACCCAATAGGCCAGAGCCCACCTCCAATAAAAAAGCGGCCGCAATCAATTGATTAAACAAGCCCTTTGGCCAGCTAAAATTAATATGAATAAAAAATAAAATGACGCCATAAACCCCAAATAAAATATGCAGCCGCAGCCAATAACGTACTCCACCCACATTCAGAAATAACAGTTTTTTACGCCAGTGATAACTAGCCAACACCCCCATTACAGCAAGCAATCCCCAACCAGTGCAGTACACCTCACTGGGCATGGATAAGTTAAACCAACTTAATAAAATCTGTGTGCCAACCAGCAGCAAACCCAGCACTAACAAATAAGCAAGCCGACGTCTTACAACATATAAATTCATTTTCTACTGCCTGTCATGTCAGCCAATCTCTAATCTTTTCAACTTGATGAATATCAACTCGCCTCAGTGCATCATGAGGGCAAGCCAACTCACAGGCTGGTTTATTCAGCTGCCCGGTACACATATCACACTTGGTGGCCTTTAATTGAGGAGCCAATTTCCCTTGGTGGTCACTGGTATGGACTGGCTTGCCATGCTCATCCACAATTTTCACCATCTGAATATTGTCAAACGGGCAATTATCCGCACAGGTACTGCAGCCAACACAAATATCGTCGTTTATTACCACTGTGCCAGCATTGTTCATATAAATTGCCCCCGTAGGGCAGCCGTCCAAGCACAGTGGGTCACTACACTGCATACAAGCATTCGCGACCATAAAACCACCATGCTGATGACCATGACGAATAAACCGAGGGTTTTGGTCATGTACTGAAGCACAAGCTCTCACACAGTCATCACAGCCAGTACATCGATCAAGATTGATCAGCATGGTTTGAGTACCATAGATAAAACGCTGATCAATAAAAAACTCCAGCAAGTCTGATGCTTCATGAACTAAAAGCTCATGTTGTTGACTGGAAGGTAGCGTTTCTGGTGACAAGACAGCTGGTTGAGAGACGTCATGAGGAGTAGATGCTTTACTAGCTGCTAATACTTTTTCCAGCTCTCTCGCAGGAATTCTAATAATATCGGTATAACCAACAGCCCGAATAGTGCAGCTATAACGAGGCAAATCAGCTTCTGACAGCTCACTCACCTGCTGGCCACGTAACTGAATACCTCCCAATACCTCTTGAAACCCATAGCTATCACCTTGCCGAAGATAGTCTAGTGCCCGCTCACTATGCCCATAAGCCTTACTTTTTCGGGCATAACCTGCCCGGATAAAAATCACAGCATTGGCATAATCGCCTTCTTTAATAATTAACGGCTCCGACTGCTCTATTCGGCTTTTACGTTGATCAGAGTTTTGGTCAGAAACCGATTTCCAGTCCATCGCACCATAACTATCAAGCTCAGCAACCGTTGCCAAACGCTCCAACTGGGACTTATTTAACCCCAATAAAATCGGTTGTTGTTGCAATAAAGCGGGTAACCGATGGCGACGATACTGTTCATCTAAAAACTGGCGAAACCCCCGATCAAATCGGGCCAGCTGTCTGACCCCTTGCCAACGAATTTCCAGCAAAGTCGCTTGTTCACTGGTCACCACGATAGTGCGAAAGTGAGGGCTATGCTGTAAAGCAGCAACCGCACCAAACAGCTCTCCAGTCTTTAATAACTTAGGCTCTGGCGTACCGGGTTGATGCGCTTCGGTTAAGTCTGGAATACGTAAGTAACTATCGCGCCCTTGGGCCACAGTCACTTGTTGGGCTGCATCATAGCGTCGGGTATCACGACGTTCGACCCACTGGCTAGGTAACAAGTTTTGCTTGAGTCGCTGATACCAGGGGTGCTGCTCAGGACGTTGGCGAAACAGTGCTTTTTCTTTGACTTGTAAGGTGCAGGCTTGCCCTGCTAATAACAGGTAAGCATTACCCGCATGCTCATTCTGTCGTACCACGACTGCCGTTTTTTCCATGACTCGAATGGTGGCATGGTGCAGCAAGATGGATAACAAAGGCTGGAGTTCTTTTTGAGCAAGCTGATATGCCTCTTCTGTCGTATCTTTTCCTAGAAACGCTGTTAGCCATTCATTTGCTGAGTCATTTTTTACCCAGTGGCTTACAAGCTGAATGTCCTGCCATAGACTATTCAAGCTATTAACCAGTTCAATGACTGCTTGAAGCTGTAATGGCAGCTGTACCCTAGGAAGTCGGCCCAACTTAATCAGGTTTCTTTGATAACGTCCCTGCAACTTACGTAACCGCTGCTGCAGGTGATGCGACACCATGGTACGGAATGGTTCAAATACCAATAGGGTTGCATCAAGTTGCCAAGCGCTGTGGGATTGAGGAGTAGTCAGGTCTTCAGCCATTGCTGGATCGATTAGTAACCTCGGGCCTGCGGGTGCCTGCCTCAAAGCAAGCACCCGCAGGCCATAATGACATTAGTTTTTGTAGGTGTTGGCCGCAGGCAATAATGAATCAACGGTTGAAGAACTGATTCCCTGCGAATACTTACTTGCAAAAGTTTTGGCAGCCTGAGCGGCTTGTCCAGCATTTGTTGCTGATAACACCTTAGCTACCAGCGGATCACCCAATTTTGCTTGAATTTGTTTCAGTCGATTACGGGTTTGTTGTAATTTTTCTTTTTGTACCTGAGCATATTTACCTGTTGCACTCTGAGTCATTTTTAGCAGCAATTCATACTGAACCATTTGTCCCATCACATAGAGCAGGCGCTGCCGAGATTTAGGTACAGGTGGGTTATGGCTACCCAGGCTAAAGTTATGGCGAATTTGCTTACCTTGCGACCAGCTTAGTAGCTCAAATGCTAACTTAGAGGGATGACCACCTTGGTTAATCAGTTTTTGGTTTGGCACCAAATGACAGCTCAAACAATTTTTTGCCAGTCGATAAGCATGACCAGGCCGTACCATTCCAGCCCTATCAGCAGCGGCTAAGCGCTTCTGCCGTTGGACAGGAGCCTCTTGCTCTTTTTTGTTTACTTTTTTACCCGCCGCATCTCGGTATGTGCCGTGGGTTTCAAGCCAGTTTTTGGCAGGGTTATGACAAGACTCACAGGAAACTGTTGCTAACTCGCCATGAAGTTTAGCGCCTCTAGTGAAGTGACATTGCGAACAAAGCGCTGAGCTACTTTCTGGGTCAGACACTCCCATCTTTTCCGCAATCTCTTCACTATCAAATTCCTCATCAAGAAACCCTATATTATGAGGAGAATCTTCCCACACCCTATATTGTGGCTTATGACATTTTTGACATTTAGCAGGCCCTACCACTGATGAAGGCTGCCAATCAGACAATAAGTTGGCTGCTTGACTGGTTGCAGCGCTTGTTGCACCAACAACCCCCAAAATAAAACACCAGACCCATGCTTTCACTTCCAAACTCCTACTACCAAGCACTTTTTATATAATCCTAGTTAATTCTGTAATGATTGCGCGATTGTCAGACATTTAGTACCAAACGGTTACTTTTTGGATAACAAACACAAGGTAAACAGTAACGAGATGTATCAAAATGATTAGCCTGCTTTTGATTGAGAAACTCTGGGTCTTTGAGGTAACCCACTTCCCCTTCAAGAATCTCAGTCATACAAGAGCCACAAGAGCCTTTGCGGCAACTACTATTGATGCTTACCCCCTCTTCTTCTGACAAAGTGAGTAACCAACGATCTTCGCCTTGAAGCCATTCCGACCGCCTGCCAGAAGATGAAAATACAACCTCTGAGAGCTCTGGTGCATCCAAAAGAGGCACTTGATGGGTAACTGTGGCGCTAAAGCACTCATCATGAAACTGACTGGTATCAATATCACTTGCTGCCAGCTCTTGCTGAAGTTTGGTCATAAATGCCTCAGGCCCACAGAAATAGTATTGGCATTGCTGCGGCTGAAGCGAAATCTCTGCTAATACATCCAAACATGTTTGGCCATTTAGCCGACCACTTAGCTGGTAATCAATTTCAGGCCAATCCAGAGCAGAACGAGGATGGCTATAGCTAACATAGAGGTGCAGTCCCTGGTATTGAGTCTGCAGTGCTTCGAATTCGTCTTTAGCCGCATGGTGGGAGCCATTTCTTACACAGTAAAAAACGACGACAGGTGGTGGAAATGGTTGGTTAACTAATACCTTAAGCATACTGAGCACAGGGGTATAGCCAACTCCAGCGACTAAAAACACTAATGGCTCAATAGTACTTTCTGGTAATACAAAGCTGCCTTGGGGCTCTCGAATTTCAACAATTGCCCCCTCATACACTTCTTCATGAAGGTAGCTCGAAACCTTACCAGCGGGGTGATTCGTCTTAGCAGGTGCATCCGCTCGTTTCACACTAATCCGGTAATAGTCAGGATTATATGACTCAGACAATGAGTAACAACGGGTATATACCCGTGACCCAATTGGCAGCCTAACAGTCACATGCTGGCCAGCGGAAAAAGGCGACAATGGCAGTTCATCACGAGGCCGCAAATAAAATGAGATAATATCGCCTACTGGGTTTTCAACTACCCGTCTAGTGACGACAAAATCCCGAAACCCTTGCCAGTGACTTTGCTCAACTAATTGACTGGACACTTGCTGACAACGCTGCTGCCAGTTATTGGCTGCCAGTCCCCGTTGAACGTATTGAGCTTGGAACTGCAACCACTCTCTATAAACTAACCAAGCAATATAACTACATACCAACAGGGTGAGTATAAATACAATTAACCACTTCATTTGAACAGCTAACTACTTCCTTATGTGTTATTGCTAAAAATTAACCTGCAGCCCTACTCGTATCCCATTGGCATCATCTCGACGCTTCTGTGCAGAATGAAACATGTCCACCTGCACCAAGGTTCGATTGCCAATTGGCTGCTGGTATCGCATCCCTACTGCCATTGCACTTTGTTCTTGAGTTAAATGGCTGTAACGACCACCCAGCTCTACAGTCAGTTGACGCTGCTTAGCAAGTTGCCACTGATAGCCCATAGCAAACCCTGACGTTTTATTTGCTGAGGGATCAAGGGCAGCAACGTAGTTACCAATCCCCGCGCCAGCAAATAAAATCCCCATGGAAGCCAAAGGCCCACCATTACCTCGATCACGAGCCAGTGACACATAATTTTTTTCACTGTGAAATAAGTTTAAATACGCCAGATCATGAGTTGCTGCAGGAGTCAGAGAAAATTCAGCAGATAATAAATAACCATCTCGTCGGGTGTTATCTACTGGGCTACCAGGCTCAGGTAAATCGGTAGCATCTGAGAAATTAAAGCGAAAGGTCGTATTCAGATGACCAAATCGTTGAGTGCTGCCCAGGCCAAGCCAATAACCATCATGACTGTCATCTGACTCACGATAAGCCAGATCGACTTCCATCGTGGTTGAATAAGTGTCCCAAGCAGAAAACAAGCCGTAAATTTTCGTACCACCAATGGGTTCTTGGTTGTAGTCATTAATACTGCCCCAGCCATAAAACCCCGTAAGACGGAAATTCGTCACTAAATCACCTAAGAATAAGGTGTTTTTGGTGACCCCAATACCATCCAACGTATCATTGATTAAAATACCGTTTTGGATATTGAGTGGCTGACGGCCAATAGCAAAACCAATATCAGCAGCCCGATAGCCTTTTTCTGAAAGGACAGGAAATATTTCGCCAACATCTCCCTCAAAAAAAGCAACACTGACATCAGTATCAAAGTCGCCATCCCAGCCTTCACTTTCGTTTGGCTTAAAGGTATAGCCTGCATACTGCCTACCATCACGATCGAGTGGTCTAAAACCGACAAGTATCCGCTCAGTGCCTGTCAGTCGCAGGTTAAAAAACAGATCAAGTCGATTAGCCCACTCTGCCTGGTCAGTTTCACCATTATCAAAATACTGCAATGCCGATTGATAGCGCCCAAACACCCACAAACTGGGCCGCCAAACAGCGCCAGTAGGTAGCTCCCAGCCTTTTGATAAAGTGGCTGGTGCAAGAAATGGCTCGTTTACTTCCAGTAAAGGAGCAGGCCGTTCAGGCAAAATAGCCAGTCCGCCAGCGGTGCGTGCTGAGTCATTTTCTGCATTAGTTGCAGCCAACGCCAGCTCAACCGCACCACTTAAAACCAACCCCGCAGTTAGTACAGCTACTTTAGTCATTTTGCTGTCCCCCTTGCACTTTACTCCTGCCTTGCTGGTAATAAGCCGGGGTGTAAAGGTGGTTTTCAGGCAATGTCATTCGCTCCGCTACATTCTGTTGCTTACCTTTCCGGTTCAGGTCAATCTGCTGCCGCCAAAGCAATAATTTGCCAGCCACCAATTGCTTGACTACTTGCTCAGTTGTCATTTGGTAATCAAAGCCAACACCAGCAATCGTATGCACTAAGTTAACTGGTACCATTTGAGCGTACAGATTAACCTCTACGGTATAGCGCTGACCTGGTTTGATTTTGTTTTTAGGAATTTGATATTCCACCCAGCGTCGACCATTAGGAGGCAAGCTGCGCTTATGAATCCGCGCACCCTGAGGACGACCTTGCAATGTAGTGGGTGAAGTGGCTGGGCGTAAAAATGGCAGCGCCGTTTGCGAGTGATTAATTGGTATAATGGCTTCTCGCTCACTACCCCGTAAGTTTCTGGTTAAGAATCGAGCTTGTAAGTTATGTAGTTGATCATCAAGGGGAAGCTTACCGTCATGTACATACAAAGAGTGCTGATCTCGCACATCGCCATTTGGATCCAGATCACCTGACTCAAATACGACCTGACCAGCAGCATCCTGTACTTTCACGTTGAGATAAACCAGCCGTTCACCGATAAAGCCAGTGGGTACCATATGGCCATCTGTGCCGTTAACTAGCTCAACTTTCACAATTGGGTCACCCAGCCAGCTCCGACTAACTTCAGCAGC
The DNA here is from genome assembly GCF_026309355.1 of Spartinivicinus marinus. Classification (NCBI taxonomy): domain Bacteria; kingdom Pseudomonadati; phylum Pseudomonadota; class Gammaproteobacteria; order Oceanospirillales; family Zooshikellaceae; genus Spartinivicinus; species Spartinivicinus marinus. The sequence continues at coordinate 4,967,123 of NZ_JAPJZK010000001.1, read as the reverse complement.
ACCTAACTGATAACCATTTTGTAATACCGTCAGCCGTTTTTCGTGAGCTTCTGATAACAGCTGCAAGTTAGGTTGAATCACCTCTTGCCAAGCGATAACTCGGTCTTTGCTCTTAGACCAGACTTTGGGAAAGCGGTAGCCAGCAGGAATTGCTTTTTCAAATGCCGGTGTGCCCCAGCCATCGGCCAGATTAAACTTGCTCCAGATGTCGATGCCAGTTAAGCAAGTCTTTTTACGCTTTTGGCTTTTTTTCCGCTGCTTTTCAGTGCCGTCATGACAACCTTTTAAATATTTACGAAACCGTTTACGGATAAAACGATCAGCCGTCGGGTTATGAGGAAAAATACCAGGATGAATGACAGAGTAATCTGGACCGATAAAACTGTGGTCAGTTAAGCGCCGAGTAGGAGAATGGTAAGTGGAACCATGGGCTTTCTCAAAAGTAGCAGCAGGACCTTGTTCATAGCCAGCAGCGACACCAGGCTCTTTGCCCATATGGCAATCCTGACAACTAATCCCTTTTTTCGCAGCAGGAGAAGCACGGTACTCAGAATAAGCTTCTTCGAGGCGTAATTGGGTCATTGAGTTTACATCATGACAGGTACCACAAAATTGAGGTTTTACTAAATCAAAGAAAGGCTCAATTTTGCCATGGACTTCAATACCGGGTGCCTGAAATTCGGTGGTTAATCCTACCTCAGGATCTTTTAACAGCTTTTCAAAACCTTTATTTTCTGAAGCTCTTGGCCCACTAACCGGTTTAGTTAAATCGCCTTCAACCAGATTAATTCTGCCACTGAATTTGCCATAAGCCTGATTGACTCTGTGACAAGCAACACAGGTAACACCTTCCCGTGAAATCGGGTGCCGGTATTTATTTTCGATAAAAATAGGCTCTTCCATTGCCATCCCTACCGGTGTATGACAACGAATACAAAAATCGCCTGTAGTACCATTAGTTAACTTAACTGTTGTGGCATGCATCGCATTAAAAATAGGACTTAATTGTGCGTAAGCATGAGGTGATACAGACCACTCACGGTATTGTTTGGGATGACAAGCACCACACTCTTTCGCTGAGACAAAACGCTTTTCCCCATTAAATAATGTTTGATGGGCTCGGTTAGCCTCAGAAAGCCGTTTTTCTTCTTTTGTTAATTGGGCAGCATTTGCAGCTTCCTGCCCCAAAATCAGGAAACAACACAGGAAACTTATCCATCTTGTCATTATCTAACTACTCTCCACATCGTATTAATGACTGGCTATATCTTAACTATTAACTACTTATCGTTTTTGATCGTTATTGCTATTGCTTTTGGTTATTGCTTTTGAAAGCTATTCGCAACATGTCAGCATTTATAAATATTTCTTTAATAACTAATTCATAGTCTATTTTTTGCTATACGTGTATCTAAACTCACTCATTGAGTTTGAAAAAGTACCCACGTCAAAAAAGACTATTTTCACTCATCCTAAAAACCAGAAAAAACCAGCAAACTGGGTGTGAGTTAACAAAACGAGTAAAAGGATTAATTTCTATTACGGAGTAATAATTTTTTGATAGATAACATGGATGAGTAATAGTACAGCAGGTTAAAGGTAGATCTAATCCTGTTGAAGATGGCTGTAACCATGACCTGACGATTCCTTTTCTATTTTATTTCATCAATATGACGACCTTATAAGCATTCTCCTTTAAGCAAAAGGCATACCATTATCTCGAAAACACATAAAACACTGGCTACTAATTGCAAGCCCAATTAAACAAAACAATAAAATGTAAATTTATTTGACAAGCGCACTCATTATTTCACACTTATTACACATTTTTTGTCGATGATTTTTATAAACGTAGAGTCACAGTAAATGCTTTTTATTTTTGAAGCTCGTCAGGCACCGTTACTTTAGGAACGGGTCCTGGTTTTTGACCTTGGCCATTACGATATTGTTTTAACTGATAGACATAAGCTAAGACCTGTGCAACAGCCATATACAATGCTGTAGGTATTTGCTGATTAATTTTAGTGTTGTAATAAATGGCGCGAGATAAAGGTGGAGCCTCTAACATGACGACTTCATGTTCTTTAGCAATTTCTCTGATTTTGAGAGCCACTTCATCAGCACCTTTGGCAATGAGGTAAGGTGCATCAGCTTGCTCTGGATCATATTTAAGGGCAACAGAGAAATGAGTCGGGTTAGTAATAACCACATCTGCTTTTGGTACTTCAGCCATCATTCTTTGTTGAGCTAAATCACGTTGCAACTGTCGAATACGGCTTTTAACTTCTGGTTTGCCTTCTGTATCTTTAAACTCGTCTTTTATCTCCTGCTTCGTCATTTTCAATTTTCGCTGATGCTCCCAAACCTGAAATGGCACATCAATCAGTGCAATCAAAATCAAACTAGAGCAAATGGCTAAACTGGCCCAACCTAAAATCCAACTACCATGCACAATGGCCTGCATGATGTTTTCTTTACCTAACGCTAATAAATCATCTTGCCTAACAAACAATACTAATAATACAAATGCTGTCACCACTAATACTTTGGCAATCGCTTTAATTAGCTCTACCAGTGACTTCAAAGAAAACATCCGTTTAAGCCCACTCAACGGATCAATTCTGTTTAATTTAGGTAGTAATGATTTACCGCTAAATATCCACCCCCCCACTAAAATAGGAGAAGCTAACCCTACTAATAATAATGTGATAAATAAGGGTAATAAGGCAAAGGTCGCAGCTGAAATGGATTCGCCTAAATACTGAAACATCCGTGCAGTGTCAAAAGCGATTTCTCTTTCAAAGGCAAAGTTTAACCGCATAATACCAGCCAGTTTAGTTGCCAAAAAATGACCTGAGAGAAACAGGCTGGATACTCCCAGCATCAACAACGCCATGGTTGACAACTCTTTAGAGCGAGCAACCTGCCCTTCTTTACGAGCATCCTGTAAACGCTTCTGGGTCGGCTGCTCCGTTTTTTCCTGACTGTTGTCTTTATCTTCAGCCATACCCTCATACCTTTCGGGGCTGTCGCAAAATGACGGTAACTGCAAATACTACAGCTTGCAAAAACTGTGTTAGAAACAGGCCCTCAAAATAAAAGTAGTTAGCCAAAATTATGGCTGTATTAGGCTTCTAAGCATAAACAATGCCGCTTCAGTAAAACGGCTGTATTGTGCCAATAAACCGCTACTCACCCCTACCCAGGTTACAAACAAACCAAAAATCATTGAGATAGGAAAACCTAATGCAAACACATTCAGTTGAGGAGCCGCTTTGGTCATCACCCCAAAGGCAATATTGACAATTAACATTGCAATCACTACAGGTAGTGCAATAAGCAACGCACTAGCAAAAATCCAGCTAAACCACATCACTAATTCAATGAAGTGGTGAAATGGAACAAACTGGCCAATAGGAATTGTACGAAAACTTTCTACTAATACTTCAAACACCACATGATGTCCGTTCATTGCCAAAAATAATAATGAACATAGGATTAAGAAAAACTGCCCCACAGCGGCTACATTCACACCATTAGCAGGGTCGTTAAGAGAAGCAAAACCCAATCCCATTTGCATCGAAATCATTTGCCCTGCAACCGCAAACAAATGAAAAAATAGTTGTAACGCAAACCCCATCAATAAGCCAATTAATACCTGCTGGGCAATGATGACCATGCTTGGGATTGAAATCAGGTCAACTGTTGGTCCAGGTGGAATAATCGGCGCAATTAATAACGTCACCAAGATAGCAAAAAATGCACGAACCCGCATGGGAACCAGCTGGGTACCGAAAATGGGCATCACCATTAAAATACCTGCTACTCGAAATAATGGCCAAAGTATTTGTGCTAGTAATAACTGGATGTCTTCTAGTTGATAATGAATCAAACTAAACCTAATAATCAGCCGATTAAATTGGGAATTTCAAATAAAAGATTTTCAAAGAAATCCTGCAGTTTTCTTAATAACCAAGGCCCCGTAAACAAGACCGCTAATAAAGTCACTAATAACCGAGGTAAAAAGCTTAGGGTTTGTTCATTTATTTGAGTAGCTGCTTGAAACACACTCACTACCAACCCCACGATTAAGCTGGGAGTAATAATCACTGCTACCATTTGAACAATGATAAAAAGTGCTTCGCGAAAGATATCATTTACAGATGATGGATCCATAATAGCGATTCTTTTTACAGACCTAAATGCTCGCACCAAAACTGGCTGCTAATGTACCCATAATCATTGCCCAACCATCGACCATTACAAACAACATAATTTTAAAGGGTAATGAAACAATCAATGGCGACAGCATCATCATCCCCATTGCCATCAAAACACTGGCCACGACCAAATCGATCATTAAAAAAGGAATAAACAATAAAAAGCCAATTTGAAAAGCTGTTTTTAATTCACTCGTTACAAATGCTGGCACTAGGATAGAAAACGGCACATCCTGAGGCGTATTAAAGCTCTTCTCATCAGCAATTCGAATAAATAAATCTAAATCTGACTCACGCGTTTGTGCCAACATAAACGCATGAAAAGGCTCACTGGCTTTATGCAATGCATCTGCAGACGTCAATTGCTCATTCAAATAGGGTTGTAAACCGGCTTTATTTGCTTCCTGTAAAACTGGCGTCATAATAAAAAACGTCAAAAATAACGCTAGCCCAACCATTATCTGGTTTGAAGGCGTCTGTTGTAATCCCAGAGCCTGGCGTAAAATGGCTAGCACCACAATAATACGAGTAAAAGAAGTCATCATCATCACAATCGCCGGCAACAGCGTTAATGCGGTCATGATGGCTAAAATTTGGATAGTCACCGTATATTCCTGTTGACCATCCGGCAACGTGGTTACCTTAAGCGCAGGAATCCCCAAATCAACAGCTGTTGCAGGCTGGCAAATAAATAAACCTGCCCCTACAAGCCATAGCCAAGGATTGCACTTATCAGGTAACCACTGCTTCATGATGATTTTTGCTTTAATAGTTTTGCTAGTGTATTGGAAAAATCCGTTCCTGCTGCCGGAGTTGAATTAGCATCAATAACGGGCTCAGAAAACACATGCAGCATATTAATTCGACCTGGTGAAGCACCGAGTAATACTTGCTGCTCACCCACCTGAACCAACAACACCCGATCACGAGGCCCTAATGCCAAGCTTGCCACCACTTGCATTGATGACTGGGACATAGGCTGAAAATGCTGCATTTTTTTCACTAACCAAGCTAAGCCGGCAATAGCCGCAATCACCAACAGTAACGATAATGCTACTTGAGCAAGTGCTGAAATACCCAAACCATCATCTGGTTTAGTTTTTTCTGCGGCCCATCCCCATTGGCAAAAAAAACTACCTAAAGAAATAACTGCAAATTTACCGAAGCTTTTTAATACGTTCTGTTGGACTAATAACATCAGTTAACCGAATACCAAATTTTTCATTGACCACAACCACTTCGCCATGCGCAATCAAGGTGCCATTCACTTTGACATCTAACGGCTCCCCCGCTAGGCGATCCAATTCAATTACAGACCCCTGGTTTAACTGCAACAGATTACGTATAGTAATTTCTGTGCCGCCCACTTCCATTGTGATCACAACCGGAATATCTAAGATAACATCTAAACTGGGTCCTTCGTCACCTTCCCCAAAACTTTCAACCCCAGCAAACTCATCCATCACCATTGGCTGAGAATCATCACCACCATCAGCCTGGCTCATTAACTCATCAATATCGCCCTGATCACCATCGTCAGACTCTTCCAGGGCTGCAGCCCACTCTGCGGCCAGTTCTGCATCATCCTGATTAGTGCTCAGCTCATCAGCCAAGTCCTCAGGACTAGCGTCACCATTAGTGGTTTCATTCGGCTCTTCGGAATCTGCCATAGTACTCTGCGGTGCCTCCTTACCTACCTGTGGTTATTTAGGTCTGGAAATTGATGAAATAATCTGAAAGGCTAGATTTTCTTTGAATATCCCTAAGCGTGTTTTAAAAATAGGGATTTGATTCGCTGTTAGCACAATATAAGGAGGCATTTCAGCCGGAATTACATCCCCTTCTTCTAAATTTAAAATGTCTCTCAAATTGAGTTCTTGCTTCATGATGGTGGCACTCATCTCCACATTAATATCCAGCACTTCCCGCCTAAGTGAGCGAACCCAACGTTCATCCCGATCATCCACATCACTTTGCACGCCGGCATCAAGCACTTCTCGAATAGGCTCAATCATCGAATAAGGGATAGTGATATGCATATCTCCCCCGCCGCCTTCCAGCTCGATATGGAAGGTACTAACCACCACCACCTCACTGGGGCTGACAATATTGGCTAAAGCAGGGTTAACCTCTGAGTTGATATATTCAAATAGCACCTTCATAACCGGGTTCCAGGCTTCTTTTAAATCCACAAAAACCTGGTTAAGCACCATCTGAACTACTCGGTTTTCAGTTGGTGTAAATTCACGGCCCTCAATTTTGGCATGCAATCCCTCACCACCAAAAAAGTTATCCACCAACTTATAAACCAGCTTGGCATCGAGAATAAACAATGCCGTGCCACGCAAAGGTTTTATTTTGACCAAATTTAAGCTGGTAGGCACATACAGGGTATGAACGTATTCGCCAAACTTCATGACTTGCACACCACCAACAGCAACATCTGCCGTACGCCTTAGCATATTAAACATGCTAATACGGGTATAACGGGCAAACCGTTCATTAATCATTTCCAGAGTGGGCATTCTGCCACGGACAATCCTATCCTGACTGGTCAGGTCATAGGATGCCACCCCATCCGGACTCTCATCACCCTCAGTTTCAACAGCGCCGTCATCAACACCACCTAAGAGGGCATCAATCTCGTCTTGTGACAGTAAGTCTTGCATAGTACACCACTCACCGCATGATCACTGATTTAAACTGCAATTGCTGTTTAAGCACTTTATTGCATGACAAAATTGGTAAATAACACTTGCTCAATCCCGGGCTTACCAATTTCCTTTTCCAACACCGCTTGAATTGACTTGGTTAATGACTCGCGTAGCTTTTCTTTACCCTCTTCTGTTTGCAAAGAATGGTATTCAAAACCACCGATTAATAGCACTAAATTATTGCGAATTAACGGCATATGCTTTTTCAAACCTTCCAAGGCTTCCAAATCACGTCCCATTACAGTTAAATTCACCTGCAAAAATCGCTGTCTTCCTGACACATTAAAATCAATGACAAAGGGTGGATCTAAAGACTGATAAGCCGCAGGCTGCTTAACTGGCTCTGTCGGTTGTTCAGTTGTTCCACCTTCCTCTTCTCCCCCCATCATCAAAAAGAGAGTTACACCTATTGAAACCCCTATCAGCAACACAGCAATAACAATAAATAGTATTAACTTTTTGTTACCACCAGCTTCTTCTTTTTCGTCTTCCTGTCCTTGCTCTGTATTGTCAGCCATTCCCTTACCCGTCAATAATTCAACATTTCTTGCACTTGATCGTTAACTATTACTGTCATCCATACAAAAAACATACCACTAAATCGATTAAGATTTCCTGTCGATATAAGTTTAGAAAACTAACTCCCTTATTTTGACAACGTTTATTGGATCTGCTTAAAAAATTATAGAGATAAAAAGCTAGGCTATACCAGTCAATTGGCAATTAAACAAAAAAATGCAGCAAACAATGATTAAAGATGCCCTTAACAACGGCTGGTTTTAACCAACCGTTTAATCAGACAAGATAAATCAGATGAGTTTAATGCTCGTATCGAGCGAGAAATAGATGAAATACATCTTCGACTTTTTTTCGGGAAGTGATCACGTCAGAAGGCGTAATATTTAATGCTTCACGCAGCCAAACACCATCAATAGCCGCGGCAATAACTTCAGCCATATGTTGTGCTTGTGAACGGGGAAATGCTTTATTTAGTTCAAAGGTTAGATTACTGACTAGACGTTTAGCATTTACATTTTGTAATCGGCGCAGCTCAGGCTTATGCATAGCTTCTGCCCAAAAAGCCAACCAGGCTTTGCGAGCAGCTGATGTCATTTGGGTATGATCAAAATTCCCATCAATTATCGCATGAACCCGTGCCTTAAAGTCTTCTTGTGGAATGGTTGATAGCCTAGCTTTTACACCCAATTGCAAATCCTTAAGAATTTGCCGCATGGCTGCTTCCAATAAGCCATCTTTACCAGAAAAGTAATGATTAATAATACCTGCGGATACCTGAGCCTGTTTACTGATGCGCTGGGTAGTGGTTTCAGAAAGCCCCCACTCATCAATGCAATTTAATACTGCCTCAATTAATTGTTTGCGCCGTATCGGCCCCATTCCAAGCTTTGGCATACAGTTAGTTCCTATTCATCCCGCGAAAACATCTTCTTACTAAGCTATTCAAGTAGCTTTTTGTCAATGACTTGTTAATTACTGTTAATTGTTTTTTTAAAGGCTCAGCTACTCTATTCAATTTAAGACTAACATAATACATGAAACCAGCCTGTCATGTTAATTACATTTTAAAAAGTCAACGGCACAATCAAGTGCTATAGTTTATTCAAGCCCGATACCGGGCTAAAAGATCGGGCTAAAACCATGTGGCTTATTTTCATTTCTCGATTACGCCTACTTTTCACTGTCAGTTTATTGTTATTGCTTACCGCATGCGATAAAGCACCTGAAGAAAAACCTGCTTCCTTAGAGCCCAAAGGTCCGATTAGTCTGGTTTATGTTGAATGGGCCAGTGAAATTGCTAGTACTCATGTAATGAAGGCTTTATTAACTTCTGTTGGTTACAACGTATCGATCAAGCCAGTCACTGCCGATGAAATGTGGAAAAATGTGGGAAACGGTTCTGCAGATGCCATGGTAGCTGCGTGGCTACCTAGCACCCATGCCCATTACCTTGAACAAAACCGGCCCGGCATTAACGACTTTGGTCCAAATCTAACCGGCACTCGAATTGGGTTAGTCGTTCCCTCCAATTTACCGATTAACTCCATAACTGAACTTAATTCGATGGTATCAGAGTTAGAAGGTAAAATTATTGGAATTGATCCAGGGGCAGGATTAATGAAAAAAACTCGTCTAGCAATAAAAGAGTACCAACTGAACTTTCAATTAATTGAAGGCAGTGGTACAACAATGACAAAAGCACTTACCGAAGCCATTAATAACAGCAAACCAGTTGTTGTCACTGGCTGGACACCACACTGGAAATTTGCCAAGTTTGACCTGAAGTACTTGGCAGACCCCAAAGGTATTTATGGCAAACAAGAGTTCATTCATACTATTGCTCGAAAAGGTCTACAAACAGATAAGCCACTAGCAGCTGCCATTTTAAATGCTTTTGAGTGGACTCCAGCTGATATTGCGCAAGTCATGGTATGGATAAATAGTGGCATGACCCCAGAAAAAAGTGCCGAGCGCTGGTTAAGTGCTAATAAAGAGAAAGTGGCTAAGTGGTTGCCCAAAAACTAATACGGCTAAAGTCAAGCAATATATACCCATCACAAAGGGGATAGTTAATCAGAGCCAATCGTATTATTTTCAAGCCGTGCAAGCCGATCATCTATCTGCTTCAATTGTTGTTGCAAACCTAATGATTGATTAGTGACTTCAGCTGCCACTCCATGATTATCCGTAATTTGATAAGCTGAATTACCTTTCCACCAGTCTAAACCCAGCTCCACGGCTTTATCAACAGAACAAATCACTAAACGAATTTCTAAACTCAGTAGCTCTATATCAACCAGTTTTATTTTAATATCCCCAGAAATAACAATACCTTTATCAAGAATTCGTTCCAATAAGTCGGCAACTGACGTGGTTTCAGTTGCATGACGAAGGCCTTGCTGATTTTGCAATGCCATTTATTGACTCCTTTCAACAGTTTCATACTTACAGTAATTGACCAAGCGGCCCTAAATCCAGGTTTAAATCTTCTTCAACCAAACCGAATGCTTCACATAACCTGTCAATTTCTGCTGCTTGCTGCATCAAAGCAATACCTAGCTGCTCTACTTCCTCGTCAGTTAAAGAACCAGCATCCATACGACGAATTGCTTGTCTTTCAAGTAACTCATGAAGTAGTTTAACCAGGGTTAATACTAATTGCCCCAAACCATTCTTAACTTGATCGGTATCAACATTAACTCGCTGTGTAACTGTGGACTGAGGCTGACTGAGCAGATCTTTTTGGTCAGATAAATCGGTAGTCACTATATCAGCAAAGTCCACTAAATAATCAGACGACACTTTAGTCTGCTGGCTCATTCGTTTGTACTACCCCTACCAATTTGATGTTTCATTGCAGTTTCAATTGAGCTAAGCACCAATTGCAAACTAACATGAATAAGATCAATATTTGCAACTGAAAGCGTGACTTCTCCAACAACTACAGCGCCTTTATTAAGCACTCGGTCAAGGGTCTCACATAGAGTAAGACGCTCTGCGTCTTCTATTAATAGCGGTGTTTGACCTTCTTCCTGCTCTAATAAGTTATCAATAGTCATTATTATTTTGCTTAAGAGATGAATACAATTACATATTCATTCACTATTTTTCATCCTTAACTAAAGTTTGTTCTTCGGTTATTGCTGTATTCCTATCAAACTCATCATCAAGCTCACTGTCTTCCTCTTCATCTGGATGTAGAAGTGCTTCAATTTCATCCAGTCGATCAAGTAACACCTGTTCTTCTTCATCAAACTGTTCTTCAGCTATTTCGCCTGATTCTAATTTTCTATACAGTTCAGTTAATGCCTGAGTTATTTGTTCTGATTCACTTTCTAGTTCTTCTTGGGTCAACCGGTAAATTTCTTTGAAAATCCATTTAACACCTTTATATGGTGCTAAGAGAAGGTCATCAATTAAAAACATTGTTATTTCCTCCTCGACTGTTTCATCTAATATGAAAGGTCCAAGGCATTTGGAATATACACTCTTCTCAAACCTCACTTCACTCCAAATTAACTTGCCAACACTTTTAAGTCCAGGTCAACAAAATTATGTGGAGCCCAAGGCCCAGAAAAATCGATATGGCAATCATTATTCAGTTGTGTTGCTGTATCATTAATGTGTTGCTCCAATTCATCAATATTTGCACGATCAACTAAACAGGCAAAGTTCAAGATTTCAAACTCATTACTAGGTTGCAATATTTTTATTTTACGGCAACATGGCTGCAGCATAGCCTCTATGATTTGTTGGTGAGCATCACGTTCTTGATTCAGCAGTTTTTCATACAAACTGCCAACCGCTATTTTTTCATCTCTATTTTTAAACTTTGTATTACTGTTTTGTTGTTTAGACAATAATTTATCTCTTGCTTCCCTTAACTGCGGATAATGATTAACAAAATATTCATAAATATTACCTACTTTCCATTTTACCCGAAGCCCCATTTCGACTTTACCACCTAACTCACCAAGCGCGCTCATAATCAACTCTTCATTGTTCTCTAACAACCGCTGAATTAACTGAGTACTGCTGGTTATAACCCCAAAGCGCATTGGTAGCACTGTTTCCAGCTCAGTAAAATATTTAAGTACTTCTCGGTGGGCAGCTAAATTTCTCCGCTCAGGTCTCACTTTTGGTGATAATATATCACTGGCTACTGCAGCAACTTTACCATAGTTAACAATATATACAGTTGATTTATTAATTCCTGTTAACGACAATTGCTGCTTATCAGTAGCTGCTTTTAAAGCGTAAATGTATTTAACATTACGCAGATTACGCTTTTTCATAGCTACCTTCCTATTGAATTAAACGCTTAGTGGAAGACGGTGATAGTGGTTCTTCATATTGTTTGGGTTCTGATACCCTTGACCAGGGAATCACTGATTTAACCTGTCCAGATTCTGCTTTTACTTCAAGCATGGCAGAACACACCCAACATTTTATCGGACCTTGATAGTCATCATAATTAATACCTAAATCAATGCTATGGCCACAGGAAGTGCAATTAATTTTCATGATAGGCTGCTCCTTGCCGACTGGGTTAAGGTAAGAATTTTATTAAACTCCCCTAACCTGCCAATGCCAAATAGTTAATTTGCTATTATAAGTTTTTTTTATTGCTTTTCGAAGTATAGGCATTGACCGAGAAATTACCACTTCCTTCAATAGTCAATTCTTAAACCATTATTGACGGCCAACTCCGGCTGAATATTATTCTGTTCTGATTTTTTTTCCAATATACCTGTAGCGTTATTCAACTGATTGCGTAACTCAATTAACTCATGGTCAATGCGGCTAAGGCTCTTGTCAATATTATCAATTCGTAACATAGTTGCCTCACGCTCCTTGAGTTTTCTCATCCTTTGTATTTCCAGAGCGCCTAGCTTAAAGTAAGAGCGATAAGACAGATGTCGCTGGTCAGTTTTACCACTCATTGTTTTGATATCAGTCATTCCTGGTCTTGGTTTGGTTGGGCTTCCCATAACAGCTCTCCTGACTATTTTTTATCCAGCTCAATAATTTTCACCGTGCATATCTTTCTTATTACTTCACTGATGAGTTGTTCTCTTTGTTTTATATTATTAGGTGATGTGCTTGTTGTTACAACATTAAAAAGGTCATAACAAGTACGACGAAAATTAATATTGTCCCACCGAGCCTGCCCACCAGACTGAGCTAGCACTTTGCCAATGGCAATACCAGAACGAATTGTGGTTTTAAATTGATTTTTTTTCACCTTTCGTAACGTACGCATGACTCTTACTATACGCTGAGCTTCACTCCATTCAATACCTGAGCGTTTCGACACAATTTCTATTTCTGTTTCTAAGTCAGGATGCTCAAGTCTAATGGTGATCATTCTATCCAACAATGCATCTTGTGCTTTATGGGTTCCTGCATACTCTTCTGGGTTAGAAGTAAAAATAGCGTGAAAATCAGGGTTAACATCAAGATAGCCTTCCCCTCTATGACGAAGCCCAGGTAAATTCAATACCCCCTCAGACAAGACACTAAGTAATACATTGTTTGCTTCCGGACGAGAACGATTAAATTCATCATAAATTAAGGTATCACCATTACGACAAGCAGATGTCAAACGATTATCCACCCATAACTGCATCATTTCTTCTTCTCGTTTGATCACTGAATGAATAAAATTGTCAACAACTTGTTTTTTACTGTAACCAGCATCTTTACCAATTAAATCAGAACTGCCAAATTCATCATTACCATGTATCAGTGTCACTGGTCTTCTAAGTGAAGCAGCCACGTGGAATGCTAAGGTTGTTTTTCCTGTACCGGCTGGGCCTGCAAAGTGAACTGGATAACCCGCTTTCAAATAACCCTGTGCTCGTTGAACAATTTCTTCAACATAAGGGGTAAGAACAAACTTATCGCTGGCTGTTGGAATAATTTTATCTTCATTAGCTGGTAATTTAGCCACTGCAACCCCACTAACACCTGCTTGATTATTGGTCATTCTATATCCACTCCCAAGGAAAATTAATTTAATACACAGCAATATATTTCAACATTAGATTAATGCTGCTTTATAAAATTATTAAGCTTCAACAACAGCAGTTATCAATAAATTATTATTTTTAGTTATATACCCATCATGATTCATTTTTAGGTATAAAGACAAAGTAATATTTACAGCGTAAATTTATTTAGGCAGAACCGCCAAACGATGAATTCCAACAGCACTTTTGTACTTTAAAGGTTTAAAAATCATTCGTAACGAGTATACTGAGGGCTATTTAGCCCCCAGTGAACACTATACTCAAGCTGGTGCAGCAGCACTGGCAGTTAAACCAATAGCTTCGGCATATTTCAGATAAGTTTCAACTGAAGAAACAACAACCCGCGCTTCAACAGATAATAACTCAATACCAACTAATGAAACTTTAACCCACGCGTCAACTACAATACCTTTATCCAAAATACGATCGACTACTTCAGCTAGCCCAGAAGAATCAGTTGATTTTTGAATAGTAGCCATGTAAATCTCCCTATTTTAATATTAAAAATTTATTTTTTTGTCTACAGAAATGGCTATCACCACTTCTATGAAGATACTTTAGCATAGGCAATGCCATACTTCATTTTCACTATAAATATTTTAGCTCACTGAATTTTCAATCATTTTAATCAAGCATCTCGCTAACTTAGTAGTAGTTAAGCATTCTATCCAATAGTAGCTATGGAATAAAAACCATAATAGGGTTTCTATTCCATATATACTCTTCGCGAATAATTTTTAGGCTTTGTTACCATCGCACTTCACTCCAGTCATTTAGTTTATCTAAACTCCTGGGACTTCATCTCTCGGTGGCCTTGCCTAAATAATCCTTCGCTGTGAGTATATACCACTTTATTTTTACACCTAAAAATGATTTGTGATGGGTATACTCATTGCAAATAAATTTTAGATTGCTTGAAGGTTTTTAGAAAAGCTGGTTATTTATCAAACTTCATTAAAGCATTTTTAAAATATCATTATGGGTAAAAGGCTTTGCGATGAAATCATAAATTAAGCCTGCTGACAATGCTTGCTGAATGGTTGGATCATCTTTATAGTAATAACCAGAAACCAACACAACTTGCAGCGAGGGTACCAACTTATGGACTTGCCGAGCTAGTTCCAAGCCTTCTATATCAGGCAACTTGGCATCCATAAAGACTCTACCAAAAGCGTGGCTTTTAATAAGAGATAATACTTCCCCGCCTGTTTGTAAAGTCACTACACTGCCACCTGCCGAACTTAAAATTCGCTTCATCACCCAACAGATATCAGGCTCATCATCCACGACAAGATAATCTGCTTTTTTTAGCAATATTAACTGTCCTTTTGTTGCAAAGGCAGTTTAATCGTAAACTTACTGCCTCGATTTAGATAACTTTCCACCAGAATGTGGCCAAAGTGTTGTTTAATAATTGAATAACAAATGGTAAGTCCTAATCCAGTACCTTTTCCTATCGGTGATGTAGTATGAAATGGATCAAATATTTTATCAAAGTCCTTTGGATTTATCCCAACGCCAGTATCTTCAACTTGTACTTCAACACAATCAGAATAAAGAAAAAAACTAACGGTTAAAGCCCCCCCATTAGGCATAGCATTTACTGCATTTAAACATAAATTTAAAAAAACCTGCTGTAGTAAGCTAGCCACGCCATTGACTAACACCCGCTGTTTTGGAAACTGGCTATTCACACAGATATTTTGAACCTTCGCATGACTGGCAATTAATGTTAATGCTTCTTGAACAACTTTAATCAAGTCAACCGACACCATCTCTGATGCCGTTGTAGGTCGAGAAAACCGCAATAAATTTTCTATGATAGAAGAAATTTTTTCGATACTCACTTGTATTTTATCTGCACACTCTCTGGCAAATGGTGTAGGAAGAGACTCTTCCTGAAGAAATTGGGCAGCTGACGAGCATATCGCTAATGGATTGCGAATTTCATGGGCAATCCCTCCAGCCATTACACCTAAAGCGGCAATTTTTTGTGATTGTCTTAATTGATACTCTAATTTACGTTGCTCAGTTAAGTCCCGTCCCACTGCAACAAAACCAACCACTTTTCGATAATCATCCATCATCGGTGATACCACCCATGATACGGGAATCATCTGGTTCTCTTTGGTAATAAGTTCCCATTCAGCAGTGTGGACATCGCTACCCGAACAAATCTGCCCAAGAAACCCCTTGATGTTTGCCACTTGGCTACAAAATTCTGACCAGCAATGGCCTTTGACTTCATTGAACTTAAATCCTGATAACTTTTCTGCAGCTGAATTCCAGGTAAGAATTCGCCCAGATAAATCCGTAGATAATACAATATCTTGGGCACTTTCAACGACACTGGCTAAATGCCGCTCCATTCGTCGTACTTCTTCACTTAAACGTACTTGCTCTGTGACATCTTCCATCAACAGAACAACAAGTCGCACACTTTCATCCTCACCAATCGGTAAAATACTGTAATAATAAGTACGAATAGGTATACCTGGGGCACGATAAGTCATTCGATGCCCACGCACCACCCGTTTTTTTTCAAAACAGTCATACACCTGTTTCTTTATACTGGTATGCTCTAAAATAACGGCTGGAAATACTTCTTCTAATCGTCGACTAATAGTATCTCTCATCAGCCGCTGACTTTTTTCTAAAAAATTTCTATTAACAGAGACGATCCGCAAACTCTCATCCAAAACTAAAATAGACGAAGGAATGGCATCCAATAGAATACTGTAAAGCTGCATTTTATCTGGTAAAGTCAAACACTGTATATCTGTCAACATGCCACCGAACTCCCTATTTTATTCTTTTTAAATTAACTCATGGGCTGTGTGACGAAATTATAAGGAGGCCATGGCCCACTCAGTAACAATTTTTGACAATCACTTGATTTTGATAGTAACTGTTGAAATGCAATATCAAATGGTTTTATCACTTTTTTAGCAACCAGATAATAAATTGAAAGAACCTGCTGACCTGTTTGTGTTTTCACTTCCCACTGACATTGATGATAAAGTCCCTGAAATGCATCATTAATACTTTCAATGAATGTGTTCAATTCAGCATTATTAGTTGTCTCATTATAATATGACCGTCTGGATTGTAGATATGCTGCTCCAGCGACTTGCTTGTTAACACCCGATAATACTTCCTCTTGCAATACTCCTTGATCAAGCAACGCTGATTTTATTTTATTGGTTAGTTGTGAGGGCAAAAGCGCTTTTATACTAAACTCTGCGAGATTGTCTAGAGAGGTTAACAACTTTGTGTATTGTTGATAGTAATTGCTTAAGTAGCTAATTAACTGTTGTTTATTATCCAGGCAACAACCAAAGCGAATAGGAATGAGTGTATATTGATTATATAGCCTTTCAATTATCTGACTAAAGACTAATACATCACGAATAGCTGCCTTTTTCTGACTATTTTCACTGTTAGCAAAATGTGCTTGTTGATGCAGGTCATCGGAATAAAAACTATAGGCAGCAAAAAGATCATGATAACTAGCAACAAGTACTTTTTTCCCTTGCACTCCAACGGGCAAACCTGTGCATAAATCAGTCACTTGTGGCGTTTGAAATAAGCAATATAACAAACATTTCATGAGGCCACGTTGAGTGACTCAGAAGTAAACGTGGTTCGACAAAAACTATAGGGTGGCCAGCGAGTACAGCTGAATTGCAGGCCATATTCCTGCCAACGGCTATTATTCTCTGCTATTTTTTGCAAAAAGTTGTCTTGCTGCAAAGTATCAACTAAAAACGCCAGATTCAATATCGTTTCTACTTGACTACCATCAGGTAATTCCGCTTGTTTTGTCATCACTTTTCGTTGGCACCACTCTCTAGCCAGTGCCGATAATTCACTAGTAAATGTCTGACAAGTGCCGTTTAACCATTGATTAACTTGTTTGCCAAGCTCCCTACGTAAACGCTGCTCCTGCAAGTGCCGTATACCTGCCGAATGAGAAAGTGTTGACTGCTGTTGCTGACAAGTGATTTCCCACAGTGCTGTCTGTGCTTGTTGCCTATCAAGAAACCCTTTCACAGCCCATTCATTACATAGGGCAAACTTAGTTAAACATTGTTTAATGCTGTGTTGCTGGCAAGCCATTTGCTCAGCTAGCTGACGGGTAGACGAAAACAAGGTAGCAAAGCGCACGGGGTAAATAGGCACATGCTGCCACACTTGCTCCACTACTTGTTCATGCTGATAAGCCTGTTGAGTCAACCACTCTGGATCTTGTAATCGCTGCTCAGCTGCTGATCCAGTAAATACATCAATTGACACCTTGCTGATAACCGCCGCGAGTTGCTGCTGATAATAAATAATAACTGGGGCCTCGCTAATCCCCAATACTTTAATTGGCACAGGTAATGCGTGAGGCAGGATAAAACCATATAAATAAATAGCTTCATCAGTTAATAATGTTAAATCCGCAGCTTCTTCAGCCATGCCCATGCTTCCAGGCTTCTTCCATAGCAGCGGCAAAATCAGCTTCGCTAATAGAAACTTGTATCTCACCTGAATCATCCATCGAGGCGATAGCACGTCGGATAGCAGCAATCGCCGCTTGATTACACACCCCCGCAATGTCTGCGCCACTAAAGTCTACCGCCTGATCAGCTAAGCTAGCTGCTGATACACTGGATACCACAGGCTTGCTTTGTAGATGAATAGTAAAAATCTGCTCACGATCCCAAGCAGTCGGTAACCCAATTTCTACCACTTGATCAAATCGCCCAGGCCTTAACATGGCAGGGTCAATTAAATCGGTACGGTTGGTGGCCCCTAGAACAAAAACCCCTTTTAGCTCATCAATGCCATCCATTTCCGCTAAAAACTGACTCAACACCCGCTCTGACACATGAGAGTCCGTTCCTGCAGCACTTCGCGCGGGTACCAAACTATCAATTTCATCAAAAAATATAATACAAGGTGCTGCTTGCCGGGCTTTATGAAAAACCTCTCGCACTGCACGCTCTGATTCACCCACGTATTTGGACATTAACGCTGGGCCTTTCACACTAATGAAGTTCACTCCACTTTCATTTGCCACCGCTTGAGCCACCAGCGTTTTTCCCACGCCAGGTGGCCCACCTAAAAGTAGTCCTTTAGGCGGATTCACTCCAGCCTGCTGAAATAGTTCTGGATATTTCAGTGGCCACTCAACCGCTTCTTTAAGGTGTTTTTTAACCTTTTCCATGCCCCCTACATCATCCCAATGTACATCAGGTACTTCAACAAACACTTCACGGATAGCGGAAGGTTCTACTTCACACATGGCGGCTAAAAAGTCATCCATTTGTACCTGGAGATTTAACAGTTGCTCCGAGGGTATTTCCTCTAAAGTAAAATTAATATCGGGCAAAATACGACGCAAAGCAATCATGGCTGCTTCACGACATAAGGCTTCTAAATCAGCACCGACAAAACCATGACTGCTATCTGCCAACTGTGTAATATCGACATCATCGGCTAATGGCATACCACGGCTATGTATTTCTAAAATAGCCAATCGACCATGACGATCAGGAATTGGAATCGCAATTTCCCGATCAAAGCGTCCTGGCCGCCTTAAAGCCGGATCAAGAGCATTAGGCAAGTTAGTCGCTGCAATTACAATGACATTATTGCGCTTATTAAGTCCATCCATCAGCGCTAATAGCTGGGCAACTACGCGCTTTTCTACTTCACCTGTCACCTGATCACGGCGTGGAGCAATGGCATCAATTTCATCGAGAAAAACGATACTGGGTCCTTTTTTACTGGCTTGCTCAAATACTTTGCGTAAAGCCGCTTCACTCTCGCCATAAAACTTATGGACGATTTCCGGGCCACTGACAGAAAAGAAATTAGCTTCTGTTTCCTGAGCAATAATCCGTGCTATTAAGGTTTTACCGCAACCCGGTGGTCCATGGAGTAACACACCTTTAGGAGCATCGATACCCAAGCGCTCAAACACTTCTGGGTAACGCAAAGGTAATTCAATCATCTCACGAATACGATGTAATTGATTTTTTAAACCACCAACATCTTCATAAGAGGCTGTAATTGTGGGTTCATTTTCCTGAGACTTACCAACACTTAATTCCGTGGTAGGGTTTATCAGCACAGCACCTCGTGGCACAGTGCTTTGCACCCGAAAATCAGCAGAGCCTCGCCCAAATAAAGGAACATGAATCCGGTCGCCTTCCATAACCGGTAATCCATCCACTAGATTGCAGATATAATCCAAGTCACGTTGTTTAGGCGTAAAAGTGATTGGCGCAATCACCAAGCGCTCTGCATGACGCGCCCTAACCGGTTGAATGGTTAATTGCTCATCTAATTTAACACCCGCATTTTGTCGGGTAATGCCATCTAACTGAACCTGACCTTTACCCCGCATCTCTTTATAAGCAGGCATAAGCTTGGCAACGGTACGACGCTTACCGACAATTTCAACAATATCGCCAACATCCATGCCTAACTGCTTGATATCTTCAGGTCCCATCCGCGCAAACGAGCGCCCGACATCTTTGCTTAACGCTTCTGCCACTTTTAACGTTAAAGCTTTATTAGCGGTTTTTTCCTTATCTGACTGCTCTTCCATATGCTCAACACTTTCCTTTACTGTGATCCTTAAAGGTTATCCCTAAAGCCCTTAGAAGTTGTCGAGATATCCCTCTTACGTTGGGGTACTGACTCGCTCTAACTTAATTTCAACCACCCCGTTTTTAACTCTGACGCTCATGCTGTCGTCACTAAATTTTTCAGGTAATAACATTTCTTTACGGTATTTTTTATCACCCCGTTCAGCAGCCAAGATTAAAATATCATCTTTCAATTCCAGTATTAAATCATGCTGGTTGATACCGGGCATCTCCCCTACCAACAAGACATGATCTTCTTCTTCAAAAATATCAACTAAAGGTTCACGCACGTCTTTTATTTCGGTTTTACCTGTTTTTTTATTACGATAGACATTACCAAAAGGCTCAACCTGTACTTCCGAGTCACCTTGCTCTCCGAGTCCCATTTTTACTGAAAAGCCAAAAACACCTTTTGCCTCTTGGCCTTCCTTGATCTCAAACTCCATTTCACCAGTACGTTTCAATGTTTCACCGGCTTCCGCCAGATCTGTCAGTTTATCCACCAACCCATTTAAGCCTTCCAGAATGCCGCCAAAATGCATACCAGCGCCACCACGCTCATTATCCTTTGCCATAACTAATCCCTAATTATGCTATTCCATATCTTTTTAGCTTAGTATGAATTGTTTTGTAGTCCACCTGAAGTAAACGTGCCGCTTCTGCTTTATTACCATTGGTAAACGCTAACACCTCAGTTAATACTTGCCTTTCAACACATGCCGTATGCTTTTTTACAATGTCTTTCAAGGAAAGACCCTGATAGGACAATGTTTTATCAATGACCTGCGATATATCATTATCGTTTTGTGAATCCAGCTGGATATGTTGCTCAGTAATCATCTCTTCTGCTAACAATACGGCTCGCCGCACAACAGTCCGCAATTGCCGGACATTGCCAGGCCAATCATAGGCTTGAAGTTGACAGCAAGCACCTTTAGAAAACCCTGTAACTGTTTTTTTCAACTCTTGATTAGATGCTTTACGAAAACTTTCCGCCAAAAATAAAATATCGTCTGAACGTTCTCTCAAAGCTGGTAGATTAATAGCAAACTCATTCAGCCGATAATAAAGATCTTCTCTAAATGCACCATTCCCTATAATGGCACGTAAATCTTGGTTAGAAGCAGCTAATAATCTTACATCCACAGGAATAGCGCTGGTACCACCCACAGGAAAAATAACTTTATCTTGCAAGACACATAATAATTTCATTTGTGATGATAATGACAAATTTGCCACTTCATCTAAAAATAAAGTACCTCCTTGAGCTAACTCAAACTGTCCAGCTTTACGACGGGTAGCGCCAGTAAATGCCCCTTTTTCATAACCAAATAGTTCACTTTCCAATAGACTTTCTGGAATAGCGCCACAATCTAACGCAACAAAAGGATTTTTGGCTCGTGGACTGGCCTCATGAATAGTTCTTGCTAATAAACTCTTTCCCGTGCCCGTTTCACCTTGTAACACCACGGTAAAATTGGTTTGCGCCACTCGTCTAACATCAGCTGCTAAATGTTCAATCGCCTGGCTGGGTCCCATTAATTGATGAAGCTGTGTCTCTACTTCCATTGCAGAGCCAGTTTTAACTACTGTTTGCTTGCCTTGCTCCAAAGCACAGCGAATCACCCGAATAACATGTTCATGGTTAAATGGTTTTGAAATATAGTCCACGGCACCTGCCCGCATCACTGCCACTGCATCAGCAATACCCGCGTGCCCGGTAATCATAATCACCGGCAACTCTGGTCGTTGTTGTAATGCCCGTTTTAATAGCTCAATGCCTGTCATTTCAGGCATTTGTACATCTACCAGCATTACATCGGGCCAGTCCGAGTTAATTTTTTCCAGCGCAGTGAAACCGTTATAGACGGCCGTTGCTTTATGCTCATGGGTTTTCATCAAATAACACAACATCTGACACATATCAGGGTCATCATCAACAATTAATATATTGCCAGGTTCAGCCGCTGCCACAGTACTTCTCCTCACTCTTTATTGATTATTATTTTGCGCATCGGCTATTGGGTTAATTAGCTGAATATCATTGGCGAGTAAGCTAGAGAGGCTATGTAACATACCTAGAAAAATGATTGCCGTTTCCTGTTCGGCTAACGTTGAGTTAATCCGTTCTGCAATAAACTGGTCCCGTTGCAGCAATAACTGTTTCGCTTTTTCTAGTGTGTGTTGCTGATGTTTTTGAGTAATAGCCACTTTTGTGAACTGATATTCCTCTCGTAATAATTCCGACGATTCAGTCCCCATTAACGTGGCACCTTTTGCCATTAAATCCAGCAACAATTGATGATTAATACTACCCTGCTCAGCTAGATCACGGACAATTTGCTGCTCTTTACCACATATGGGCAAGCCATCTTGATACAGCTTCACCTTGGCAAAGTTCAGTTGTAAACTATGCACAAATTGCTTTATTTCATTCCAAGCCTGGGTAATTAAGGCTTGCTGTTGTGCCCAGGCTTGTTGCCCCTGTTGATGAATTTGTGTTTGACTAACTGACGCAGCTAAACTCCCCAAATCAACTTGGGTATGAATGATAGGAATTTGAATAACGACCCGATTAACTGTGTTGGTTTCACGCCCACTGTTCATGTCAATAATTGGTATCCCTTCCTAGTAGACTGCTATTGTATACCACGCATTGGTGATATTTTTTGCTCTTTTTTTCAACAGCCTAATACAGTGAAACACTGATTTTTATAAAGAAACACACCTAGTGTAGTACGGGACAGCCATTTAGGTGGGAATTAGAATTATTAAGAAAAGGCTGCTTAGTCGATTAAACAAAGTAGTCAACCAACCCAACCCCTTGCTCACCGACATTAGCCTCAGCGGTCGTTGTATCTTGCTCTTCGTCCATCTCTTCAGTTGCATCAGCCTGGAATCCTGATTGGCGATTCGACTCTGCAAATTGCTGGCTAGAAACATCCACATTGACCAAGTCAATACCTTGTTGCGCAAACATTTCCCTTAACCGAACCAATTGCGCTTCGATACTTTCCCGAACACTGGCATGGTGACTGGTAAACTGTACATTTGCCTGGTCTTGGGTCACCTGTACGCGTACCTCAACCATTCCCAAGTCAGGAGGATCTAATTGAATATGGGCCGTTTTAACCCCTTGCTGAACTAGCCAAACCACTCGATCAGAAAACTGTTGTCCCCAATTAGGGTGAGGCATCGGTAAAGGCAGTTGCGAAGCAACCACTGACGGTTGAGCAAGCTGAGCCGAATTAGCATTGATACTTGAGCCTGTCAGCTGCAAAGCGGGAAATTGTGATAAATGGCTTTGCGCTGTTTCATGGGTAGCCGCATTGAGAAGTGGAAAGTCTATACGCTGCTCGACACCCGCCTGTAAGCTCATTAATCCTAGTTGATTATTGAGTTTGCTTGGGTTTAGTAAAGACATGAGTCCTGTACTGTTTTCTCCACCGTCTAGTAACTGGGTTTTAACATCAGCGAGGGTTTCTCCTAACAACTGATGCGGCATGGCTTGATGAGAAGAGCCTCGCTCAGCTTTGGCCAAATTCTGCCAATGAAACTGCAGCGCCCCGGCCTCTTCTTGCTTCATTAACGCTGCGAATGGGTTCAACTCCGCCAGTAGCATATTGGGATCATTGTATTGATCACTTTCCTGCTCATCACCTACTGCTGTTTTAAGAGGTTTAGTGCTGGGCTGGGTGCTTTCCATTAGCGTACTGATGTCCATTTCAGCTTGATCACTTTCCTGTTGATTACGTTGCTCAGTTGTCAGTAATAGCGCTTCATCTAGCATTGATGGCGCAATTAACGCTTCTAACGCTTCAGTTGCTTCAACAGCAACCTGGTGCTCTGGCTCTACTTCTTGTGATGCTTGTGGTGCGTGGGCTTCTACTT